>NZ_JBSFJL010000010.1:0-136329 GCF_053598035.1 Streptomyces sp. NPDC001204
CACCCGCCGAATACGAGACCAACTACTACCTCGAAACCACGAAACCCCAGGTCACAGTCACACCCTAGAGTCTCGATCAAACCCGGAACGGTTCACATGAACCGTCACCACCCGACGACAACCCGAAAACCTCAGTAACTCTCCCGAGTGACGGAACTGACAGGCGCCGTGAGAATCGAGCCCTCAGTGACATTCCCTTTGAGAATCCGACCCGGTTCCTTGAGAACCTGCCAGCTCCGATGAGACGGGACAGCTAAGGGCTGTCCCGTATGTGCGTGCGGTTGGGCGTGTCAGGTGCCTGGGCTCTTCCAGAGATGCCGTTCGTCGAGGGTGCCGAACCGTACGTCTCCGCTGCTGAGGTCGACAAGGATGGGCCAGCAGTCCAGCAGTTGGTCCCTCACATCGCGCGAGGTGAGGTACTGCACGGAGTTGTAGGGAGCGATCAGGAGGCCGTTGCTCTCTCGGACGCGTTCTGCATCGACGGCAAGGGGTGGTTCGTCATCGCGTTGGCTGCGTTCCAGGAACGAAACCGCGAGGCGCAGGGCTTCCGCTCGCTGCAGCACGTGTATCCCATCGGTGTCACTGATCCGGAGCGACCTTACGGCCGACTGCTGCTGTTCGGCACCTCGCAGGCACCCATGTGATCATCTTGCTGTGGCTGGTGTGATCACGGCGTCGGAGCCGTCCTAATTCCTTGGTAACGGGCCGTGGGAACCGGGGGTAGCCACCAGTCCCTTCGAGCGCCGGGGACCGATGCCCTTCGCTCATCCCAGCCTTCCACAGTGCAGGTGGTGGCAGTCTCGCGGGCACCGAACGTACGCCTGGAGCCGTCTGGGCACTCGATCCCTTTATCCAGAGCGGCGGCGCTCGGTGTCTTCGAGGTCGCCACCGTCAACACTGGCCGCTTGATCACTCGTTGGTGTTGGTGGTGCGAGCCCGCCGCACGGTGACCTCCTGATACTCCAGAGCCGTCAGAGCTCCCGAGGAGACCGGGGCCCGTGGGGTGCGCTGGTGCCACGAACGGCTAGTGAGGTGGCGGACCGACCGGATGGTCGAGTCCTGGAATTAGGTCGCTGCGTGGCCCGCATGCGCTCGCAACCAGCGCAAACACCGCACCTCTGGGGAGGAAAGAGTTGATCTACTGCGGCATCGACTGGGCCGAGAGGACACACGACGTTGCCTTGGTCGACGACACCGGCCAGCTACTTGCGAAGCGACACATCACCGACGACGCGGCAGGCTACAGGAGCCTGATGGACCTGCTCGCCGAGTACGGCGACAACGGAGGAGACCTCGATCCCGGTTGCGATCGAGACCTCCCGCGGTCTGCTGGTCGCGGTGCTGCGGGCAGGCAAGCGGAAGGTGTTCGCGATCAACCCGATGGCTGCCGCCCGCTACCGCGACCGGCACGCGGTATCCCGCAAGAAGTCCGACCCCGGCGACGCCCTGGTCCTGGCGAACATCCTGCGTACGGATATGCATGCCCACCGGCCGCTGCCGAACGACAGCGACCTGGCCCGCGCCATCGCCGTACTGGCCCGCGCTCAGCAGGACGCGGTCTGGAACAGGCAGCAGGTCGCCAACCAGCTTCGCTCGCTGCTGCGCGAGTACTCCCCCGCCGCTCTGGAGGCCTTCGCCAAGTGGGACAACGGCTTGTGCCGACCGGAGGCCCGCGAGCTGATGAAGCTCGCGCCGACACCGGCCAAGGCCGCGAGCCTGACTCGCATCCAGATCACGGCGGCTCTCAAGCGTGCGGGCCGCAAGCGCGGCATCGAGGCGGACGTCGGGCGGCTGCGCGAGGCATTCCGCACCGACTGGGCCCGTCAGCCCGAGCTTGTCGAGGATGCGCTCGGCAAGCAGACGCTCGCCCTACTCGGACAGCTCACGGCCGCCTGCACCGCCGCCGCCGACCTCGCCCAGGCCGTCGACGAGGCGTTCCCGCAGCACCCGGACTCCGAAATTATCCTCAGCTTCCCCGGCCTCGGTATCCAGCTTGCCGCCCGGGTGCTGGCCGAAATCGGAGACGACCGCGCCCGCTTCGCGGACGCCCGCGGCTTGAAGGCCTACGCGGGCGCCTCACCCGTCACCCGGGCCTCCGGCAAGAAATCCAGCATCACCAGACGATGGGTGAAGAACAACCGGCTCAACCACGCCGGCTACCTCTGGGCGTTCTCAGCGATCACCGCCTCGCCCGGTGCCAAAGCCCACTACCGGCGGCGACGTGACGACCACGGAGACTGGCACGCCGCTGGCCAGCGCAATCTGTTCAACCGGATGCTAGGCCAGCTCCACCACTGCCTCAAGAACCGCCGCCTGTTCGATGAGCACACCGCGTTCCCGGCGCCGCAGGCCCCAGCGTTGGCGGTGGCGTAAGTGATCCCGCTCACGACTCACCGCCCCTGGAGATCGCTCCGCAGCGTGCTTGAATCACCGGATGATCGACTGGTCCACACTCCACGACGCCTACGGTCCGGCACACGCGATACCCGGGCTGCTGGACCGAGCCATCGGTCGTGACCAGGAGGCCATCGACGGGCTTTGGGGGCGTTTGTGCCACCAGGGGACGATCACCCCGGCGAGCATCGCCGCACTGCCGCAGCTGGCGGACATCGCGAAGACCGAGGACGCCGGGGACTGGGCGCTCGATCTGGCAGGAGCCATAGCGAGTGGCCTCCTTCAACATCACGGCGCCGACGAGGGAGTCGCCCGCTGTGCCGCGACCTTGGCCGACCTTCGCGCCATGGCAGCCGCCCGGCTGCGGTCTGGCCTGGACGGAAAGATCTACCTGAGCCGGCTGCGGGCCATGCTCGCGTTCGACGGTCAGATCTTGTGGTTCGAGGCCCTGGACGACTTTGCTGATTCCTTCGTCACTGTCGCCTGTCCGCACTGCGACGCACCGGTGACGATCGCCGTCGGCGACTACGGTTGCTACTCCTCGATCCGGGACTGGAATCTGGGGGATGTCCACCAGGTCCCGCTCCGGCCGGCCGTCCCGCACGAGCTGACCGGCGCCGGGAGGATGTTGCACGAGTCGGCCGTACGGGATGGCCAGCAACGGCTCGCCTGGGGCCTGACGCACCTGTTCGGCCAGGCGGAATGCCCAGGATGCGGGAGCGTCTTCGGCATCGCAGACGAGTACGCGGCCGCCAATGTACCCGCCCCATGGGACTTCGCCCGAGGCCACACCAAGGACGCTTTCTGATGATCACCGGCAGGGCCCTCGAAATCGAACAGTGAGCTCGTGCCCGCTGTCCTGACTTGACGGCTTGGCGCCGTGAGGTGTCTGGATAGCCCCGTTCACCGGGCTGAGCCCGCGTCAGTTCGGCAAGCTGATCAACGCGCTGCGGCGGGAGGGCGCCGACCCGGTCCGCAAGGGCCGGCCCTGGAGCCTGCCGCTGGAGGACCGGGTCCTGCTGGTCGCCGCGTACTGGCGGACCAACCTCACCCTGCGGCAGCTGGCGCCGCTGTTCGGGGTGTCGAAGTCGGCCGCGGACCGCATCATCAACCACCTCGCACCCTCGCTCGCGCTCCAGCAGCGCAAGCGGTTCCGCAAGGACACCGTGCTGATCGTGGACGGCACCCTGGTCCCCACCCGCGACCACACCATCGCCGAGCAGTCGAAGAACTACCGGTACTCCACCAACCACCAGGTCGTCATCGACGCCGGCACCCGGCTCGTCGTCGCCGTCGGCCGGCCCCTGCCCGGCAACCGCAACGACTGCAAGGCATGGGAGCTGTCCGGCGCCAAGACCGCCGTCGGCAAGACGACGGTCATCGCGGACGGCGGCTACCGCGGCACCGGCCTGGTCATCCCGCACCGCCGCGAACGCGGCCAAGCCGAACTCCCGGACCGGAAAGAAGAGCACAACCGTTCGCACCGCAAAGTCCGCGCCCGCGTCGAGCACGCCTTCGCCCGCATGAAGACCTGGAAGATCCTCCGCGACTGCCGCCTCAAAGGCGACGGCGTCCACCATGCCATGCTCGGCATCGCCCGCCTGCACAACCTCACCCTCGCCGGATGACCGGGAAACAACGCTGGTCAACCAGCATGCCGTAGATCATTTACGGGACAGCGCTTAGGGAGTCTCAGATCCGTGGCCAGTCGGCCACGGGTTGGCCAACGGCCGCGAGATTTGGCCACGCCGTCTGAGATCCCACAAGTGAGTAGGCGTGGCAGTTCGCCGGGGGCAGACAGGGAAGATCAGCGAAAGACTGGCCGATACGTCAGGGCCATGTCAACGTAGACGGCCTTCCCGGAAAACACCAGGTCAGGTCAGAGAGGTGATGTCTCGTGACCGTGGCTCCCGCGAGCCCTGGATTCTCCACCACCGTCGAGGCGCTGCGTCTGCGCGAGTGGCAACTTGGCCCGGGCCAGCCCACGCTCGTCATGGACCAGTTCTCTGTGGACGACTTCAATGTCGTCGTGGATGACCGGGCGGACGTACACGTCAACAGCAAGGATGGGCGCTTCTATCTCGGCTGGTTCCCGCTCGGTCGCCCAGGCACCGACGGCGAGGGCTGGAAGATCGCTGTCACCGGCACGGCCAAGGTGCGCGGCTACCAGGTGTCCTTCGACACTGAGACACCGGCCGAGATCGTCGCCGCCGCCGTCGCTTGCGTGCTGGTGACCGCCCGGCGCGTCTAGCACCAAGGACTCAGGCCGGATGCCCCCAACCGACGGGGGCGCTCCCGCCGCGGGCGGTCCGCCGGCCGCCACCCCACCTGCCGTTTCCCCCACGTAAGGAGTCTGTCCGTGGCACACCCTGAGATGACGGTCGGCGATCTCATCGACCTCTTGTCCGCCTTCGACCGCGGCAGCCCAGTGCGGCAGGCGATGAATCCGTTCTTCCCCATGGCGCACCGCCTCGAACAGGTCATCCAGGCCACGGACGAGACCGGACGGCCCGTCGTCTACCTCGCCGAAGGACGGGATGCGGACACCCAGCTCGGCTATCTACCGCCCGAGGTTGCCGTCGCCCTGGCCTGGCAGGCGCCCGTGCAGGCGCCCCCGCGCCGTCCCCGCCGCACCGCTGACGGCAAGTAGATTCCCCCCAGCCCCTTGGAGGCGCCCCTGAACCCCAACTTCCCGCTCGACCCGTCCACCCCGGCCAGCGCCCAGACCGCGTACTGGGTCGGCCCACGGCACTTGGCCGGTGACGACGGACGGCTCTACGACGCCGTCGCCGACACGCTCGCCGGCCTCGGCTGGACGAGCCTGACGATCATCCGAGGACGACAGGAGCCGGACGAGGCGCCGGAGGACCGCCAGGTCCTGCGCAGCACCGTCCTGCACATCAGCCCCGACACACTCCGTTGCGCGCAGTGGGTGCTGCCGGACGAGCCGTTTCACCTGGGCGAGCTGCCGATCGCCTGGCAAGTCTCCGCCCGCGAGGACGTCACCACGCCGGTCGCGCAGTGGTCCGCCTACTTCACCCCCGACGTCCCCGGAGAAGTTCTCGTCGACTTCCTCGTCGCGCTCGACGCCCGCGATCAGCCCGCCGCGCCGCTCGCCGGTCCCGAGCAGGTCCTCGACGCCGCCGCCGCGCACGGCTGGCTCCGCGACATCGACCAGCCGCACGCGGGAGCGGTGGACCCGACCTTCACCTCTCACCTCAGCCTCGGTGAGGTGCCGCCCCTGATCCAGGACGCCGACCCGCGCGCCCTGGTGACCGAGGGCGGCGAGGCGGGCCCGGCTGGGTGGCAGCATGGGCTGAGCCGTCAATGGGCGCCCCCTGCTTGTGGGCCGCGTCGTTCGCCGCCAGCGTGCCGCACGACCTCGTCGCCGCGTTTGCCGCCTCCCTCAGCTCCACCGCACCGGTCCTGCGACGAGTGCTTCCCGAGAGCACCAGGGATCGGCTCCTGCGCGCCCCAGCCGACTGACGGCCGCAGCCTTCGGCCCAGACCCGAGATCCGTCACCAGGGCCCGGCTGCCTTCCGCCCGTCCGACACCACGAAGCCCGGTCACCCCTACGGGGGCGGTCGGGCATCGCGCATATCAGCACGTGGGACGTTTTCGAGGTCCTCACGGGGCATCAGGAAAACCAATTCATCCCGAACGGCCGGCACCGTAATCTGACCTGTTCTACCCACGCTTACAGGGGGGTTCGGGGAATGAGCGAGGCCACGAGCACATGGCGGCCGACTGAGCACGGCGCCAATATCGGTCATTCGTCCGCCTGGATGGCTCACCGAAAGGTGTCCCTCGAAATTCATCGGCTGCTCAACGAGGGAGACCCCGACCGCGCGATCATTGACGCCCCGTACACGGTGATGGCCCTGCGCCAGGTTCCGCGCGGCGTCGAGATGACCCGCAAGCATCTGAAGACCGAGGCAGCGCAGCACCTGTTGAGCGAGGCGCTTACCGATTTCGACCGTGCAGTGCCGGGCGGCAAGAAGGCACGGGACGTGATCGAGTACTTCGACGAGTACGCCATGGGGATCGGCAACCTGCAGCAGCCGCACGTGCGGAAGGCCAAAGACCGGAAGCCGGACGACGACCTTTCCGCGGCGTTCAACCACCGGCTGGAATGGGAACGGGACGGCGGCGAACGCCGGCCGGTGTATGCAGCCGGGCCGTACAGGGTTGATCTTGTAGCGGCCGAGGATGCTGCGTTCCGACTCGTGTGCGGCGCATACGAGGCCCTGTGCCTTGATGAGGGAAGCCCTGTCCCACGGGGCTGGGCCTACGAAGTCCAGCGCGGCTCGCTGCGAGGCTGACCGGCCCGGACGCCAGCCCGGCAGGCGGGCCCCATGGCCACGGTACGACGACGCCCCCGACCGTCACTCTGGTCGGGGGCGTCCCGGGGTGCGTGGATGTCAGCGCCGTGTGGCCTTCGCGAGGGCCTTGTCGAGGTGCCGGTCGACGAGGGCGGGCGACCCAGAGACGATCAGAAGCACGCTGCCGTCGCGGACCGCGGTCTGCTTCACCACCGTGTCCGGGCCGCTGCCGGAGAAGGTCAACAGCTGGCTCCACTGCTCATCACCGAGCCGGGGCGGGGCCATCTTCTGCGTGGCTATGCCGATGACGGAGCCGCCGACGAGGACCTGGTACTCCGGGCAGCCGGTCATGGCATCGAAGATCTGCCCCATGCCGGTGGACAGCTTGCTTGACGTATCGCTGTACAGCGCCTCGGTCACCTCCGAGTTGCTGCTGCCAGCGTAAGTGAAGGTGGCCTTCGCCTGCCGGGGGAAGTCCAACGATCCTCCGGTGACTGCGTCGCCGCCCAGGGCGTTGAGAGCGGGGCAGCCGAGGACTGTGACATCGTCGTGCTGAGAGGGCCGCTCGGGCGCGCGGGTGTAGCCGCTGCCGAGGTTGTGCTCATCGAGCAGGCGGGTCTCCAGTACCTCCGAGGACAGTGGAGTGTCGTTCTGGGCGGCGTCGGCCGGCTGCCCGGTGTGGGCGGGGGATGAGTGGACGGGCTTCGCCTCGCTGGTGTTGGTGGAGCAGGCGGGCAGGCGAGGACGGTGACGGCGGTGAGGCCGAGGGCGGTGGTGGCGACGCGAACGTGCATGGCGGAGCTGACCCCTTTGCTACTGGGCAACGGTTGGGCAGCGCGGGCCCGTGGGCCCGTGGGGTCGTAGGGATGGCGGTCAGTGGCCGAGGTGCCGCAGGCAGTCCTCGAACGTCTCGTGGTGCGCGTCCGCGGGGCCGGCGTTCCGGTTGTACCAGGCGGTGTCGAGGCGGGTCTCCCGCTGCTGGTGCCCCTGGCGGCAGCGCAGCCAGATCTGGTCGCGGGTGGAGAGGATGAGCCAGTCCCGGTACACGCCGCACTCGGCGCAGGCAACGACCTCGCCGTCGAGGACGACCGGCTGCGTCCAGGGCATCATCCGGCCGGCGAGCTGGTC
Source organism: Streptomyces sp. NPDC001204 (assembly GCF_053598035.1). NCBI lineage: Bacteria > Bacillati > Actinomycetota > Actinomycetes > Kitasatosporales > Streptomycetaceae > Streptomyces > Streptomyces sp. NPDC001204. The sequence goes on from NZ_JBSFJL010000010.1 coordinate 7,846, forward strand.
GTGGCTCGGCACCCGCAGCTCAGGAGGAAGGAAGTCGTCCACCGCTGGTGCTGGTTCAGCGGGCTGCTGCGCGGCCCGCAGCCGTTCGACCTCCGGTGGAACCTGGCCGGCCATCCGCTGGTATGCCTCGTAGCTGCGGTGCTGCAGCTCGCTGGTCTCCGCCGCTCGCCGGCGGCGTATCCGGTGAAACACCCTGACGTCCTCCCTCGTCTCGTTCTGCACGCGTCATGATCATTTCTTAACCCCCGGACCTGCTTCAATTCACAAAGTCCACAGTCGTGACCAGGCAGCAGTCGGCCTGGTGCGTCGCGATGCCGCAAGGCCGTGATCCGGCCTATCGCCGATCCCTGGTCGGCGCGTCTTCTGAGTGGGAGCGTGACACCAGACGGGAACCACGCTGCCTGGGCTGGTGCGTGAAACGTTCTGCCGCGCTTTCGTCGTGCGCTCTGCCGGTCGTGTCAGCGGGCAGGTCCGCGGCCCGGCGCAGGCGCCACACGAGGACGTCGCTGATCGACGCGGCCGTGTCGAGTTCGCATTGCCCCGCCGCTTCGGTGAGCAGAGCCGCAGGGTCGTGGCCGGCGGCTTCTGCGTCGGCGAGAGTGGCAGCGAGTGCGTACCAGCCTGGCTCGGCGAGGATCTACTCGGCCAGCTCCGGCACTGCTTCACGCAGCATGGCCGTCTGCCGCTGTCGCAGCGTGCGGTTGAGGTGCCGTCCCCGCTGGTACAGGGCGCCAAGCGGCGCTGCTGCTGCGGCCTGGTAGGCGGAGCGCAGGTGCTCGGCGGCCCGGTGCGCTGCGGCAGCCTGCTGGGCGTGGTTCTTCTTGGCGTGCCAGCGGGCGGCGGCGGTGATGAGGAAGAAGAGCATGTCGATCGCCATGGCCGTGGTTGCTCCGTCTTCGCCGCGGCCGAGGGCCGGGCCGCCGTAGACGAGGTCGTGGGCGGCCTGCCGCAGGGCCCGGTCGTGTCCCCGCTCGGCACGGACATGGGACCGGGAGGCGCGCTCGAACGCCCATGCAGCTTCTCGCAGTTCCAATCGCGCCGAACGGGCCCTCGCCCGTGCCGACAACGACGACGCCCCCAGCCGCGTGGGCTTCTTCCAGGAAGCCTCGCTGGCACACGAGACCAGGCGTGCAGTTGCTCGGCCCACTGATCCAGCGTCGCGGTGCGGTCGGGCAGGTCCCGAGCACGTACCTTCCACCGCGCGGCCACCAGGATCGAACGGCGGTAGTGCAGCGCTGGGGCGCCGCGATGGGCGACGGAACGGTGGCGCTCAGCGACCTGGCGGCCCGTACCTGGCACGCGCAGGTCGGCGACCACATCACCCTCACACTCGGCGACGGAGTCAAGAAGGACCTCAAGGTGTCCGCCGTCTACGAACGCGGGCTGGGCTTCGGCGATCTGCTGCTCCCGCACCGGTTGGTGGCGGCACATGTCGACCAGCCGCTCTCCTCGTCGGTCCTGGTGGCCGGGGCGCCGAGCCGGTCGGCGCTCACCGCCGCCCTGCGACCCTTCCCCACGGTCCACGTCCTGGACCGCACCGCCGTGGCAGCGGCACGCCGCACCAAGGAAGGCGCTCAGGCCCAGGTCAACTACATCGCGATGGGACTCGTGATCGCCTTCACCGCGATCGCCGTGGTCAATACCCTCGTGATGTCGACGTCCGCCCGGCGCCGCGAGTTCGCTCTCCTGCGCACGATCGGCACGACCGGCCGCCAACTGCGCACGATGCTCCGCTGGGAGACGCTCACGGTCACCCTGCTCGCGATCGCTCTGGGAGCGGCGGTGGCCTGCGCGACCCTGACCGCGTACAGCCTGGGCATGACCGGCGCCGCGACACCGTACGCACCACTCGTGCCGTGTCTTGCCGTCATCGCGACAGCCGTGCTCCTGGCCTTCGTCTCGACGGCCCTGCCGGCCCGTGCCGCGCAACGAAGCGGGGCGGGGACGCCGACCGAGGTGGAGTGAGCGCGCGGCCGGCGGCGGACCGGCCGTCCGCGCACCAGGTCCGGCTCGGGGGCGGAGCGTTATGACGGCTCTGTGCTCCGGCCGTCCGCCGCCGGTCCCCGCCCGTGTTGCGCCCGGACGAGCGCGTCGGTCGCGGCGGTCCGGTAGTAGAGCGCCGACCGCCCCGCCCGGCGCCGCTGCGCCAGCCCCGCGTCGAGCAGCACCTTGAGATGCCGGCCCACGGAACCGAGCCGCTGCCCGGTCAGGGCGACGAGCTGCGTCCTGCTCTTGGGTGTGTCGAGCAGCGTCAGCACCGTGGCCCGTCCGATTCCGAGCAGCCTGGCGAGCGAGTGGGGCTCCGGGGCCCGCTCCCCGTAGTGACAGAAGGTCGGGAGTCGGAACAGATTCGCGGTGGAGTGAACATGCTCCGGCCGTCGCTCCAACTCGGTCAGCCGTACCTGCTTGACGAAGACCCGGGTTCCCTCGACATCCAGCAGGACCGTTTTCCCGCCGATGCCCGACCCCAGCGGTGCGCCGGCGTCCACGAACTCGCGCAGACTGCGGTCACTGCGCAGCGCGCGGCGCAGGAGCAGGCACTGATCGGCGGCGACCTGTATGCGGCCGTCCGCGCCCCCACGGGCACCCGGCTGATCATCGGCGATGTGCGGGGCAAGGGCCTGACCGCGATGAGCGACGCCGCCCTGTTGCTGGGCGCCTTCCGGGAGGCCGCGCACCGCGAGGCTACGCTGCCTGGTCTCGTGGCCTACCTGGAGCACAGCGTGTGCTGGAACCTGGCCGAGCCCGCCGAGGCGGAGACGGCCGGGGAGTGCTTCATCACCGCTGCCGTCATCGACATCCCCGACAAGGACCCGCGAGCGCAGATGGTCACGTGCGGGCACCCGCCACCGTTGCTGCTGCGCGACGGGAAGGCCACCGCGCTGCCCGTCGGTCGGCCCGCGCCGCCGCTGGGCCTGGGCGAGCTGGCCTCCCGCCCCGACTACCATGTCGATACCTTCACCCTGGAGCCGAGGGATGTGCTGCTGCTGCACACCGACGGCGTCATCGAGGCCCGTGACGTCCGGGGCGTCTTCTACCCGTTGGCGGAACGCGCCGCAGCCTGGGCGCACGAGAGCCCCTCGGCACTGATCCGCAGCCTGCGCGCCGACCTGCTCGCGCACGTCGGCGGCCACCTGGCCGACGACGCCGCCGTGATCGCCCTTCAACGCACCCACAGCCAGTTCCCCATCGAAGCGGACCGGCGGGTGCACGAGCTTCGACTCCTTCGCGAGACGGTGACGACGGTCCGCAGAGGATTTGCTGCATTGCACTGTGACGTCCCTGTGCACTGACGAACTGGAGCCGTTCTTGCAGGCCGGCGCAGTGCTGGCGGAGTTGACTACCCACTTCGCGCTCTTCAGCAACAAACACCTGCCTGCTACAACAGCTTGGCGTGCTGTAGAACGGCGGCGCAGCCGCACAGCCGGAGGCTGGCCAGGGCAGTAGGCCGTCGGCTCGGGCAGTCGGGCCCGGTCATGCAGCCGATGCCAGGACGGGGGCGACGGGAACCGATGGGGCTGACTGCTCGGCCCACACGATCTTCCCGGTGGGAGTGAAGCGGGTTCCCCACCGCTCGGCGAACTGGGAGACGAGGAAGATTCCGCGACCGCCTTCGTCCATCGCCGCTGCGTAGCGCAGGTGCGGGGAGGTGCTGCTGCCGTCACTGACCTCCACAACGAGGCTGGTGTCGCGCAGAAGGCGCAGGTGGAGAGGGGGCGCCCCGTAGCGGATGGCATTGGTGACCAGCTCGCTGAGGATCAGTTCGGTAGCGAATGCCGTCTCCCCCAGATTCCAGTCGGCCAGCTTCGCGAACACCTCGGCGCGCAGGTCGGGCACCGCGGCGGGAAGGGCCGGGATGTCCCATTCGGCGATACGGTCATGCGGAAACGCATGGGTGCGAGCGATCAGGAGCGCGGCGTCATCGACTGGACGGGCGGGTCGCACCGCCTCCAGGACCGTCTGGCATGTCTCCTCCGGGTCGATCCCCGCGCCGGAGAGCGTGTCGCACAGCAGCTTCAGGCCGGCCCCGACGTCGCGTTGTCGGTCCTCGATGAGCCCGTCGGTGTAGAGCACGACCTGCGTGTCGTCCGGCAGCTGCCGCTCGATGGCCTCAAAGCGCAGGCCGCCCACGCCAAGCGGAGGGCCTGCGGGCAGGTCGAGAAGCTCCGCGCGGCCGTCCGGATAGACGATGGCGGGCGGAAAGTGACCGGCTCTTGCCATCGCGCAGATGCGGGAGACCGGGTCGTAGATCGCATACAGGCACGTAGCCCCAGCGGTCCCATCCTCGCAGGTGCCCGCCTCCGCATCCATCTGACTCACCACGTCGTCAAGGCGGGCCAGTAGCTCGTCGGGCGGCAGGTCAAGGGTGGAGAAATTACGGACCGCGGTGCGCAGCCGACCCATGGTGACCGCGGAGCGCAGGCCGTGGCCGACCACGTCCCCGACCACCAGCGCGGTGCGGTGGCCCGGGAGAGGGATCACATCGAACCAGTCCCCGCCGACCTCGGCCTCGGCCGGCACGTAGCGGCACGCCACCCGGACGGTGCTGGTGTCCGGCAGCACCCGGGGCAGCAGGCCGCGCTGCAGCGTAGTAGCGATGGAGCGCTCGCGGCTGTAGCGGCGAGCCAGATGAGAGACCGCAAGGCCGACGACGAGCAGCAACCCGGCGGTGACGATGTCGTCCGAGTTGTTGAAGCGGGTGAAGCTTTCGTACGGAGTGGTGAAGAAGTAGACGTACCACACAGCGGCGGACAGGGCCGTGAGGGCCGCGGCCCCACGGTTGCCGAGAGCTGCCACCGCCGCGACGACCAACATCAGGATCAGGACCGCGTTGGTGTCGGACAGGATCGCTCGGACGGGCAGCAGGAGCAGGCAGACGGCGAGCGGGACTGCTCCTGCAGCAAGGAGCGCGGTCAGCCCCTTGACCGGATCACGAGGCACGCCAGACCTCCCCATCTCTCTGGTGTAGCAGGGCTCATGTGGTGCTGCCAGTCGATACAGGTCTGCGCGGAACCTCGACCGGGCCGAGGCCCTCGATGCCATCCCCGAGTTTGCGGAGAAGCGTGGGCATGCCGCATCGACCAGCTCCTGTCGCCAGAGAGAAAGGCCGTCGGTATCGCGCTCAACGCCGCTGCGGCCGAGGCGCCCAACGACACCGACGCAGAGTATCTCCAGTCAACCGCGTGGCCGGAAGCTTTGGCCGTCGCCGGACGCCTCGCTCAGGCCATGGTCGCGAATGACTTGAGAGAACTCGCTGCACCGCACGATCCCAAGCCCAAACGTCAGCCGATCACTCATGGCCTTGGAGGCCGCGCAAATAGGTTGGCTGCAGGACGCATCATTCTTGTTGTCCTTCACGTTCGGATCCCGCGATGCCGTTACGTACTGTGATCGAACGTTGGCGCCGGCGTATTCAGTGAGCGGCCTGTGATCCGGCTGTAGCGGGAGAGCGTAGGACTATGTGAAGGTGGCGCGGTGTTCATGGTTTCTCCCTGTATGGCCGATGACCCGGGTCTGCGCTCATTGGTCGATGCGATGACGGCGGAGCTGATTCCTGTGTACGAGCTTCCCCCCGATGTCCAGCCGGCTCCCTTGGCTCCGGAAGCCCGGTATCTACTGGCTCGAACGAACGACCAGGTGGTGGGGTGTTGTGCTGTGCAGCCGGTTGGTCCGGAGATATGTGAGCTGAAACGGATGTTCGTGTCCCCGGCTGTCCGGGGAAGGGGGGTCGCTGACATGCTGCTGGCAGAGGCCGAGCAGCTCGCCCTGGGGCTCGGGGGCCGGTCGATGCTCTTGGAGACGGGAGTCCGGCAGCCCGCTGCGATGCGCCTGTACGAGCGGGCGGGGTACCGCAGGATCCCGAACTACCCGCCGCACGAACAGGATCCGTTGTCGGTGTGCTACGAAAAGGCATTGCCCGCGCGGTCATCACAAGTTGCCGCCGGCGAGCAGGAGGCACAAGGGGCGAGGTGCTGAGCGGCGGCGCGTGGGCCGACTGTCCCAGCGGCGGGCGGTCCAGGCTCGACGGATCAGGTTACGAACAGTGATGTCCGTGTCGGCGAGGTCGAAGAAGGCGTTGATGACGGCCACGCGGCGCTCGTAGCAGCGGGCGAGGCGATGGAAGGCGTTCTGCCAGGCGTGCGTGCGCTCAACATGCCACCGCTGACTGGCCTGGATCGGCGCCCTCTCGCCCTTGTGCGCGATACGGCCGCGCAGGTTGCGGGCGGCGAGTTCGGTGCGGGTCTTGTCCGAGTCGTAGCCGGCGTCCAAGTCTCGCGACGCCGATGACCCGCAGGCCCACCCGCACCACTTGGTCGAAGAGGAGCCAAGCGTTACTGCCGTTTGAGCTTCCGGAGCCGTTCGATGGACATCTGAAGAGCACCGAAGGCGCGATCCGCGTCCTGCGGGGTGACACGGGTGGCAGGCAGGATGCCCTTACGTGAGTTACGAATGCGGGCGTACGTGTCGAAGCTGGCGAGAACCTGCCAGATCGCTGAATCCCAGGACTCGGACGGGGACGAAGAAGAAGGTTCCTGGGGCGACATCGTGAGACTCCATCGGGACGGCAGCGGCTGGTTCGGACCACGACGGGTCCATCGCCGACCAGACTTCCCGGCACACCATCCGCCCGGCAGAGCAAGGCGAACTGCCGCCACACTACCTGTGCCAACACCAGTACGACACTCAGATGGCCCACTCAACGCAGAACCGATGAAGCGGGCCGGTCCGGGCGGCAGAGGGACGGGGTTCTGATCGATGGTCAGGTAAGTGTCGGCGGTCATCGGCCCGGGCCCGCAGATGGTGGCGGAGCTCCAGCTCGGCAATCGGCCGGCTTGTGGTGTTTCATGGCGAAACAGGTGGGGCGCGCCGTCCACGTCCCGTGATCGTCGACGGGCTCCGGGCGCGGCCTTTCCCTGTGGACGATCAGCCGCATGCCCGGGCACAGGACACTGGTGTTCTTCAGTGTGCCGAGGACCACGGTGTACAGCTCGGGGCACCGTCCCAGCAGCGTCACCACCCGGTCGCCCAGGCCGGTCCCGAGCGTACGGAGCACGTTGGAGAACCGTGCCGTGGCACGCGCCAGGTCCCCGTAGGTCACGCAGCTCACGGAGTCGTCCCGCGCGACACAGCGCAGCGCGACCGCCTTCGCGTGGGCCGATGCCGCGTGCCGGTCCACGGCCTCGTGCGCGATGTCGGCGCGGAAGCGGAACGGAACCGGATCGGCCGACTGGTCTTCGCGCACATCGGCCGCCCCTGCCTGCGGGCGATGGACGCCGGTCTGACACCCGAGTACGGGGAGTGGGGTAGGGAGGGCCGCACGTACGTCCTCCCACCGCACCCCCGAGGGTGGTGATCGTCGGTCGAGGTCAACAGGACCAATGGCCCAATGGACCCCATGGGCTTGCCCGCATGGCTCTGTCGGCACGCCGGCGTGGCCGGAATGCTGCGGTTGTAGGCCTCGAAGGGCGGCGGGTCTCATGCGCCGTCCGCAGTGCCGAAGGAGGTCGGTCGTGGATGCCGACGCCGCAGTGAACGTCTCCCCGGCCCTCGCGTCCGACGGGCGTGTCATGGGCAAGGACGGTATGGCCGCGCTCCTGGACGTGCTGGTCCGGCGAGGATTCACCGTGATCGGCCCCACTGTGCGGGACGGTGCGATCGTGCTGGCCGAACTGCGGTCGGCCGACGAGCTGCCGTACGGGTGGGGCGTGGAGTTGGAGGCCGGGCGGTATCGGCTGCGGGAGCGGCCGGACGGCGCTGCCTTCGCGAACGCGGCGGGTCCCCAGTCGTGGAAGCCGTTCCTGCATCCGCCGCGGGTGCGGGAGTGGAGCGCCGATCGGGTCGAGGGCGAGCTGGTCGTCACGGCCGAGCAGGCCGCACCGCCTCGATACGCCTTCCTGGGGGTGCGCCCCTGCGATCTTCGGGCCATCGCCATCCAGGACCGGGTGCTGACCGGTGGGACGTACCGCGACCCCGTCTACGAGGGGCGGCGCTCCGGGGCGCTGCTGATCGTGGTCGAGTGCACGGAGCCCGGCGCCACCTGCTTCTGCGTCTCGATGGGCACCGGGCCCGCTGCCGGTCCCGGCTACGACCTGGTCATGACCGAAGTGGCCGACGAGGGCGGGCACCGCTTCTGGATCCGCGGCGGCAGCCAGGAAGGCGAGGAGATCCTGGCCGAACTGCCCGCGCGTCCGGCCGACCCGGAAACCCGGGAAGCGGCGCGCGCAGACGTCGCGGCCGCCGCGACCCGCATGGGACGGAGCATGCCCGAAGCCGACCTGCGGGAGCTGATGGCCGGCACGCTCGATGCCCCCCGCTGGGACGACGTCGCCGGGCGGTGCCTGACCTGCGGCAACTGCACCATGGTCTGCCCCACCTGCTTCTGCACCACCACCGAGGACGTCACGGACCTCACCGGCGACCACGCTGAGCGGTGGCGGCTGTGGGACTCCTGCTTCGACCTGGACTTCTCCCATCTGAACGGCGGCCCGGTCCGCGCCTCGGCGCGCAGCCGCTACCGGCAGTGGATGACCCACAAACTCGGCACCTGGTACGACCAGTTCGGCTCGTCCGGCTGCGTGGGCTGCGGACGGTGCATTGTGTGGTGCCCGGTCGGCATCGACATCACCGAGGAAGCCGCCGCTCTGCACGACTGGACGCAGTCCGGCGTACCGCCGTCGGAGTCGGAGGAGCGATGACCACCCTGCTGCCCCCGCTGCCGTACCGCGTCGCCGACATCCGGGCCGAGACCGGCGACACCCGGTCGATCGAGTTGATACCGGCCGCAGGAGCACTCGCGCCCTTCTCTCCCGGGCAGTTCGCGATGATCTACGCCTTCGGGGTCGGCGAGGTGCCCGTCTCGGCCAGTGCCCTGCGTGGCCGTCATGGGGGGCTCGTGCACACCGTGCGTGCGGTCGGCGCGGTCTCGACCGCCCTGTACCGGCTGCGCCCGGGGGAAAGCGTCGGGCTCAGCGGGCCATACGGCAACGGCTGGGACCTCGAAGCAGCAGCCGGCCACGATGTGCTGGTGATCGCCGGCGGCATCGGGCTGGCCCCGCTGCGGCCGGTCGTACACGCGGTCCTGGACCGGCCGGACGTCTACGGGCGGCTCACGGTCCTGGTGGGCGCCCGTACCCCTGCCGATCTGGTCTACCGGGAAGAGATCGAGAGCTGGCGCGGCCGCGCCCGGGTGGAGGTGACCGTCGACCGCCCCGGGCCCGGCCGGCACGGTGCGGTGGGCGTGGTCACCACGCTCCTCGACCGCCTCGACCTGCGCCCCGAACGGACCCGCGCGTTCGTGTGCGGGCCCGAGGTGATGATGCGGCACACCGCACGCGCCCTCCTGGTCCGGGGCCTGTCCCCACAGCGCGTTCAGGTGTCCTTGGAACGCAACATGCGCTGCGCCACCGGTCATTGCGGCCACTGCCAGCTCGGCCCGCTCCTGCTGTGCCGCGACGGGCCGGTCGTCGGCTACGACCGCGTGGCACACCTGCTCCTCGTGAGGGAGTTGTGACATGGTCACCGAGCTCGGACCGGCCACCGATCCACGGCCGGCGCTCGCCGTGTGGAAGTTCGCCTCCTGCGACGGCTGTCAACTGACCCTGCTCGACTGCGAGGACGAACTCCTCGGCCTCACCGAACGCGTACGCATCGACCACTTCGTGGAGATGACCCCGGTCGAGGGCGCCGGCGGGGAACGCGCGCGGCTGGACGGCCGGGGGCCGTACGACCTCTCCCTGGTCGAAGGATCGATCACCACCGCCGAGGACGCCGAGCGGATCCAGCGCATACGCCGTGCCTCCCGGTATCTGGTGACCATCGGAGCCTGCGCCACCGCGGGCGGCATCCAGGCGCTGCGCGACTTCGCCGACGTCGACGAGTTCCTCGCCGCGGTCTACGCCCATCCGGAGTACATCGCCACGCTGGAGACCTCGACACCGATCTCGGCCCATGTCCCGGTCGACTTCGAACTGCGCGGCTGCCCCATCGACCGCCGCCAGCTCCTCGAAGTCATCACCGCCTTCCTGGCCGGACGCAAGCCCCAGGTCCCGAGCCACAGTGTCTGCTTCGAGTGCAAGAGGCGCGGGACCACCTGCGTCACCGTGGCCCACGGCACCCCCTGTCTGGGCCCGGTCACGCAGGCCGGGTGCGGAGCCATCTGCCCCGCCTACGGACGCGGGTGCTACGGCTGCTTCGGACCCACGAGCCGGCCCAACCTGCGCTCCATGGTCGCGCAGCTGCGCCACGACGGGATGAGCGAGCAGGACATCCAGCGTGTCTTCCGCACCTTCAACGCCGCGTCGCCGGAATATGCCCCCGTACCCGACCTCGCGGCCGAGGAGCAGCACAGCCCTCGCGCCGGGAGAGAAACCCGCGAAACCCGCCCGGAAAGGCCCGCATGAACCATCGCGGAACCCGCGTCCTGCGCCTTGACGCGCTGGCCAGGGTGGAAGGCGAAGCGGCCCTTCACCTGCGCATCCAGGAGGGCACCGTCACGGAGACGCGGCTGCGCATCTACGAACCGCCACGCTTCTTCGAGGCCTTCCTGACCGGCCGGGGCCACACCGAACCCCCCGACATCACCGCCCGCATCTGCGGCATCTGCCCGGTCGCCTACCAGATGAGCGCCTGCCAGGCGATCGAGAACGCCTGCGGCGTCACGGTGGACGGCCCCTTGGCGGAACTGCGCCGCCTCCTGTACTGCGGCGAGTGGATCGAGAGCCACACCCTCCACATCCACCTGCTGCACGCCCCGGACTTCCTCGGGCGAGCCGACGTCGTGCAGCTGGCCCGCGACCAGCGAGCCGCCGTCGAGCGCGGCCTGAGGATCAAGCAGACCGGCAACGCGATCCTCGAACAGCTCGGCGGCCGCCCCATCCATCCCGTCAACGTCCGGGTCGGCGGCTTCTACCGCACGCCGGCACCGGACGAACTCCGTCCGCTGGCGGCACGGCTGCTGCAGGCCCGGGAGGATGCGCTGGAGACCGTCCGCTGGGTCGCGGCGTTCGACTTTCCCGACGCCGTGTGCGACCACGACCTGTTCGCACTGCGTGACCCCGGCAGGTACGCCATCGACTCCGGAACACCGGCGGTCATGGCCGCACTTGGCCTGGGCCCGGTGCTGCGAGAGTTCCCCCTGGCCGGCTTCGAACAGCACGTCCAGGAAGGGCAGGTACCGCATTCCACCGCTCTGACCGCCACTCTGGACGGCCGCCGCTATCTGACCGGCCCGCTGGCCCGCTACGCGATCAACGGCCGGTGGCTGCACTCCGTGGCCGCCGAGGCGGCGCGGGACGCCGGCCTGGGCGACCCGCTGACCGGCGCCATCTGCGACAACCCCTTCCGGAGCATCGTCGTACGCGCCGTCGAGGTGGTCCAGGCCGTCGAGGAGGCCCTGCGGATCATCGACGGATACGAACGACCTCCCCGGCCGGCCATCGAGGTCCCGCCCCGCCAGGGCGTCGGCGCCGGGGCCACCGAGGCGCCCCGCGGCCTGCTGTACCACCGCTACGCCCTCACGGACGACGGCACGCTCACCGAGGCCCGCATCGTCCCGCCCACCGCCCAGAACCAGACCGCCATCGAGGAGGACGTGCGCCGGGCCGTCCAGGCGCGCCTCGACACGGCCGGGCCCGTCGCCGGCGACGAGGAGCTCACCCACCTGTGCGAACGGACCATTCGCAATCACGATCCCTGCATCTCCTGCGCCGCCCACTTCCTCGACGTGACCGTGGAACGCCCATGAGCGGCCGGGTCGTGGTGATCGGCGTGGGCAACACGCTGCGCGGTGACGACGGAGTCGGCCCGGCAGCGGTGGAGGCGTTGCGGGGCCGCGTTCCCGACGGCACCGTCCTGGCCGTCAGCGACGGCGAACCCGCGCGCATGCTCGACCTGTGGCACGACGCGGACACGGTGGTCGTGCTGGAAGCCCTCCGAGCCGGGTCGGCCCGGCCGGGGAAATTGCGCACTCTGACGGCGGCGGAGGCGACCGGCCGCACAGCGGGTACGGCGAGCACGCATGCGCTCGGCCTCGGAGAGTGCCTCGCGCTGGCCGAGGCCCTCGGCCAACTGCCGCCGACGCTCGTGGTGCACGCCGTGGAAGTCGCCGACATCGAACTCGGCACGGGCCTGAGCGAAGCGGTGCGATCAGCGCTCCCCGAGCTGATCGACCGCGCCGCCGCCTCCGTACGACAGGCCCACGAACAGAACCGGGGGGCCTGAGGGGCCGGTGGCAATGAGGACCCCGCCGAAGTATCCGACGGCCGTCCCCTGCAGCGCGGGTGCGGAACCGGCCGCGTTCTCCGTCTGGGCACCACCTCCCGCGACACGACCATCAAGATCATCCGGGTCGCCGTCCTCGGGGCGCATGCGTCCGGGCAGCGCCCCGAGCATCAGGACCGTGGTGCCGGATGTCCGCGGCGAGCACGCTGCGCCCACCCAACCCGTCAACGGACTTCCGCCCTTCCACTCTCACGCCAGGGCCGTGGTGATCTGCTGCGGATCTTCCTGCGCCGCGACGAGGTCAACCGCGACGAGATCACCGCGGATCTGCTGCGGCGCACCCTGGGGCTCGATCCACGGGACGTGACCGCGGAAGTGCGCCACGGGCGGGTCACCCTCGCCGGCACCGTGGGGTCCAGGAGTCCGATTCCCGTCATCGAGCAGTTGTGCCGTGGCGTCGACGGCGTCGTGTCGGTCTCCGGGAACCTTGCCCAGCGCATGGACGAGGGCCGGTGACGGTCCGTCTCTCGTCCCGTGGCGGTCACATGTGCGGCACGACAGCGACGGGACACGGCGCGTGATGCAGCAGCGCGTGATTGATCAGGCCCAGCTGCAAGCCCGAGTGCCCGAGCCGCCGCCGGGCGCCCACGACCAGCAGATCCGCCGTCGCCGCGGCCTCCAACAGGGCACGGCGCGCCGGTTTCTCGATCAGTCGCCGGCTCACCGAGGCGTTCCGATACCTTTCGGCAGGGCGGCGCAGGGCGTCGTCGAGCACCTGCGCAGGCGGACGCCGGTGGGCTTCCAGGAACCACGACGGGGCCCGCGGTGTCGTACAGGCACCGGACGGTGCGCTCCAGGCGTGTACCGCCACAAGTCGACAGCCCCGCACATGGGCCTCGCGCAACGCGAAGTCCACCGCCGTGCCGCTGCCCTCCCCGTCCTCGACTCCCACGACGACATTCCCGAACCGGGCGGCGCGATGCTCCGGGCCGCCGCGGACGACGACGACCGGGCAGTCGGCACGCGCTGCCACGGCGAGGCCGACCGAGCCCAGGAGCATGCCGGAAAGGTCCCCGTGCCCCCTGGACCCCAGCACCAGCGCGAAGGCATCGCGTCCCTTGTCGACCAGTGCGGAGGCCGCGTCCCCGTGCGAGACCTCGCTGGACAACCGCACCGCGGGAGCATCCTGCCTGGCACGCGCTGAGGCAGCGCTGATCACGCCGGACGCTTCCTGCTCACCGGCCGCCGCGTGCAGGAGATGGAGCGGGATCCCGTGCCGGTCCGCCTCGGCGGCCGCCCATCCGACTGCCTCCAGGCTCGACTTGGATCCGTCCACGCCCACCACCAGGGGAATCCTCACCGCGCCCTTCTCCTCTCGTGGCGGATTCCACGGCTCCGATCGCTTCTGCGCGGGTCCGCGTGCGTCGCGGTCGGGGTCGGGGGATCCTCGAATGGGAGAAGCCCCTCGCGCCCGGTATGCAGGCGACGTCCCGACCGACACTCGGCCGGACCCGTTCACCGTCCTCTCCAGCTTCTTACGAGACGGAGGCCGCCGCCATGCCACCAGTCGTCACCGCAGGCCTCGACGGCTCGCCCGAGAGTCTGGCCGCTGCCCGCTGGGCCGCGGACGAAGCAGTGAGACGCAAGCTCGCGCTGCGGCTGCTGCACGCGTGGCCGCTGCTGGCACCGGAACCAACCCGGGTCCCCGCCGAAGTCGATCAGAACTACTGGGCGAAGCGTCTCGTCCATACGGCGCAGGCGGAGCTGCAAGCGCGCCATCCGGACCTGTCAGTCGTCGGGAACCTGGTCGCCGACGACGCCCAGCACGCCCTCCTCCAAGCGGCCTCGGAGTCGGAGATGCTCGTCCTCGGTTCCCGGGGGCTCGAGCCTGTCGAGAGCTACTTCCTGGGGGACGTCAGCATGCCTGTCGTGGCGCGGGCCGAGCGGCCCGTGGTGCTGGTGCGCGCCGAGCGCCCTGAGCGGAGGACACCGACGCCGGTGAGCCGTGTCGTCGTGGCCCTGAAACTGCACGGATCCTCGGACGACCTGCTCGACTTCGCCTTCCACACCGCGGCGGCCAGGGGTGTCCCCCTCCTCGCCGTCCACGGTCGCAGCGTGCCGCTCCACGCACGTGTGCCCTGGGGAGTGGACCACCACATCAGCGAAGACATGACGCGGGGTGCGCACGAGCAGCTGAGCGGAGAGCTGCACTCGTGGCGGGAGAAGTACCCACAGGTGGACGTGGCCGACAGCATCCGTCTCGTCAGTCCCGCCAAGGCCGTCGTGGAGGCCGGCGAGGGAGCCGCCGTGCTGGTATTGGGCCGGCGTCGGCATCGTGCCGGCCTGGCGCCCCATCTCGGGCCTGTGGCACAGGCCGCCATTCATCACGGACGCTGCCCTGTCGCCGTCGTTCCTCATGGCTGAGCCCAGCCTTCGCGCGTGGCGGGCACGGTGCGCGGGACCCATACCGCGACGCTGTTTCAGCCTCAACAGCGTGACGATCAACGCCGCCCGGTGACAACGCGGCGCTCGTCGACGAGGACCACCAGAAGATATCCTTAGGTATCAGGATCATCGTCAGATATCAGGATGATTGTCGGAGCGGACAACCCGGACTCGAGCCAACGACTGCGAGATTCACTGCCCCATCGGTTCGGGGAGGAGACCGTGAATGAGGACACCGCAGGTCGGACTGACCGTGATCTCATGCGTCGCATCGAGGTGCGGCTTGCGCATCTCGGTTTCACGGAGGAGGAGTTGGCGGGCCAGGCAGGCATGTCGCCGCGCTACTTCCGGCACCTGATCGAGTCCGGGGACGACTTCGACCCCGGTGGCCTCCTGCGGGTCGCCGCCGCGCTCGGGATGACCTACCAGGAGTTGCTCGAAGGCCGAAGCGACGCGCCCGCAGGCCAGGGCGGAGCGGCTCGGCACCCTGTGCTCATGAAGCTCACCACCAAGGAATGCTGGGAGCGGCTCGGCACCCACGGGATCGGGCGTATCGCGTTGCCCGCCCATCCGGGGCCCGGCGTCTTCCCGGTCAACTACGTGGTTGACGGCATGACGGTCGTTTACCGCACGGATCCCCGAGGTGCCGCGGTTGCCGAACCCGGCGGCGAGGTCTCCTTCCAGGCCGATCACGTCGACGAGAGCCGGAGCGTCGGCTGGAGCGTCCTGATCGCCGGCACCGCCGAGCACGTCACCGATCCTGAAGCCCAACGCCTCGCTGAGCAGCCCGGCAGCGAGCCGTGGGCCGGCGGTCTCCGAAGTTTGTGGATCCGCGTCGTCCCGGCAGAGATCAGCGGCCGCCGGATCCACGGCCTTTGATCTTTCACTCGGGCGGTGGCTCGGCCGGCCCCTCGGAGGCCGAGGTCCGCGAAGTCAGGGCTCATGCGGGGACACCGTTTCCGAGGGAGGCCCGGGCGGCTCCTGCAGGACGCTCCAGGCGACCGGACCCAGCAGGTCGGCGAGTCGCCGGAAGACCTCGAGAAAAAGGTCGTCGATGGTCAGCATGCCGACCACCCGCCCCGCATCCAGCACCGGAAGCCGGCGGACCCCCGTGCGACGGAAGGACCGGTAGGCCATCTGGAGGTCGTCGGCTGCTTCGATCGTGGCGACGCGTCGTGACATGACCGCCTCCACGCGGGCCTCCGTTCCCAGGCCGCCGCCCATGCCCCGTACGGCCAGGTCGCGGTCGGTGACTATGCCGCGCAGTGTCCCGTCCTCGACCACGAGGACGGATCCGACGGCGTACTCGGCCATCCGTCGGGACACCTCGGCCAGGGAGACGTGCGGCGGTACGCACACCGCCGGAGCAGTCATCAGCTCGGAAACCTTCATGCGACCGCTCCTCACGCTCCGGTGGGTCCGTCACAGGACGTCGAGCAGATCGGCCACCGGCCGCCGTGGGCTCGCGTGGCCTTCGGGGCCGTAGCCGAGCCGGATCACCATCTGGACGTGGGCCACGGCCGAGACAGGATCGCGGACGGCCCACCGGATCTCCGGCCACTCCAGGGGCTGGGAAGTGACCGAGGCGACCAGCCCGTCCGTGGTGGCCCGGAGCAGGACCCGCTCCAGTGCCTGACCGGCGCGGAGCCAGTCCACGGGCTCATCGTGGGCCGTACCCAGCAGGGCGATGTTCGGGTTCTTCTCGAAGGCCGCCCAGCTTCGCCCGGGCATCGGACGGCCGGCGGCGAAGTCACGCACCGGGGCCGAGGTACCGCGTTGGCGCGGACCGAACGCCTCGCCGGGAATGCCGTCGGCCGCCCCCGGGGTACCTGACGGCTCCGTGTGCGTCCAGCGCTCCGTCTCCCCGCGTACTTCCGGGGTGAGAGCCTCCCTGCCCTCGGCATCCCGCACCAGCTCCAGGATCGCCTGCACGTGCCAGGCACCGGGGAACGACAGCTCGGCCCCCTCGGCGCGGGCCGCTTCGTACAGCCTCTCCCGCACGGCGGCCGGGAGTGCTTCGTCACGGAAGGGAAGGCGGCTGGAGTGACGGCGGCCGATCGCAGGGGCCAGGCGGGCGAGCGCCCCGTCGGGTGCTCCGGTGCCGCACAGATCCACCTCGGCGAGGAAGTCCTGGTGGGTCGGGTCGGGCAGCAACCGGACGACCGGCGCCAGCCCCGCCGCGGCGGCGGCCACACGCAGGTTGAGGAGCGCGGCGCCGCACCCCATGCGCAGGCCGCGGTTCACGGGGTCTGTTCGCGGGAGTGCGCGCCCCGGGTCGGCGTACAGACGCAGGACGCCGGTGTCCCGCAGATAACGGAAGGCCCAGGGTTGCGCGTTGTGCAGCGAGGGCGCCGCGGCGGCGTCCGCGACGAGTGCCTCGACGGTGTTCACGTCGGGAGGTTCTGCGGGCACGGTGGCTTCCCTTCGTGACGGCCCGGCCGCCTACCCGTGTGCCGGGACGGCGATGACAGGGCAGCCGGCGTGGTGCAGCACGCCCTGGCTGACCGAGCCCAGCAGCATGCCGGTGAAGCCTCCCCGGCCTCGGGTCCCCACCACCAGGCCCAGTGCATGCGCCGAGGCATCCGTGAGCACCTGGACGGGATGCCCGACCACCACCTCGTGGCGCAGGTCCACCTCGGGGAAGCGGGCGTGGCGGCCCGCCACGATCTCGGAGAGCAGCCGGCGGCACTCCTGCTGCGGCTCGTACGTGTCGAAGATCCTGAGCGGCCCCTGCTCCCAGGCGAAGACGGCTCGCAGTTCGGCGCCGCGCAGGGCCGCCTCCTCGAACGCCATGTCGACCGCGGCAGCGGAGTGTTCGCTGCCGTCGACGCCGACGACGTAGTACGCGGGGTCCTGGGTGATGTGTTCCGCTTCGGGGACGACCACCAGGGGACAGTGCGTATGGGCCATCACCGGGAGGGCGACCGACGCGGAGCCGAACGCCTCCTGCCTCCGGCTCAGGTGCTGTGATCCCAGCACGACGGCGGTGGCGTCGCGGCTCTGCTCGCGCAGCACCCACACTGGGTCGCCCTCCGCGAGCAGGGCGTCCACCTCGAGTTGCGGGTGCCGGGCGACGACGAAGTCCGTGACCTCCTCGAGCACCTTCTTCCCGGCCTTGTGCAGCGCCTCGTTCCATTCCTCCCACGACGGCGGGACGTCCGGCTTCCGGTAGCCCCTGGTCGGCACGCCCTCGACGTGGACCGGGCGCAACGGCAACCGCCGGCGGGCGGCCTCGTCGGCGGCCCAGGCCACTGCCATCCGGTGGGCCGGATCAGGATCGACGCCCACCACGATCGGGCGGCGGTCACCGGGCCGGGACATGGTCGCCTCCGGTCACCAAATGCCTGATGTACGCATCAGGGCCGGGGAAGTACAGGGTCACCCGTCCGCTGTCGGCCCAGCGCACGTCGTAAGGCGGGCCGCCGTCCGGATGGCGGAGACCGACGATCTCGCCGTCCCGGGCGATGACCCCGGCTGCGGTTCCGCGTACGACGATCTCGTCGCCGACGCGGGCGCGCATCCAGGTGCCGCCGCCTTCGGAGCCGGTACTCGGTACGGCCCGGTCGTCGTTCTTCGCTGGTGCGGGAGCGGACATCGCCCTCGCCTCCTCCCTGCGGTGGTGCGGAGAGGTGCCGCCGATTCCATGGAAGGCCCTGGCACGTGGGACCTGCCAGGGGCCATTGGTCCCCGCGACGGGCCTGCCGGCCCTCCGCCGTACGCGCCTGTCACCGCGCGCGGACCGGCAGCGCGGAGGGGTGGGGGCACCGCCACGTCCGGGGGCGCGGCGCGACGTCCCGTGCCCAGACGGGCTTCGACATCGGCTCGCACCGAGGCGGTCACCGGTTCAGGGGCCGGGGACCGAACCAGTGGGAACCGGATCAGGGCGTGCGCAGCAGCCCGCAGCGGATGCTCTCCTCCTCGAATTCCTCGGGAGGGCCAGGCACCTGTACGGCCACGCCAGGCCTCCGCTGCCGAAGGACGCGTAGACGTCGAGCAGCCGGATGCGCGAGGCGTGCAGCCGCTGCGCGAGCGCACGTCCCGCTCACACCGCTATGGCTCGGCCGTCGGCCTGTGGGCGGCGAGGCGTTTGCGCGCCTCGGTGTAGGTGTCGGCGTCGATTTCACCGGAGGCGAAGCGGCGGTCGAGGATCTCCTCGGGTGTCTCTCGTGGCGGCTGCCCCGGGCCTTGCCCACCGCCGCGATCCGTGGGGGGCCGCGTGAGGCGGACCACGAGCCCCACCAAGAGGCCCAGCAGCACGATCCACACCAGGGGCATGAAGGCCATCCAGACCCAGCCACCGCCATGCCAATACCACACTGTGCCCACCTCCCAGGGAGGCCTCCTCTTCCCACCTTCCCTCACTCCCGGAGGCGGCGCCAGGGCTCTTCGGCCCCACTGCCACGCGGGTGTCGGCGTCCCTCAGCGGCGACGACCACGACCGATAGGCTGGACCCGAGATGGGCAGGGACGACGAGATCGAAGCCGATGGCGCGGGCGACAGCGTGGACGTGATGCTGGCCGAGTGGCGGAGCGAGTGGCCGGAACTGGACGTGTCGTCCAGCCAGGTGGTCGCCCGCCTGCTGCGTGCGGCTCGGCTGCTGGAAGAGCGGTTCGCGACGCAACTGCGCCGCCCGGGCGGCATGCCCATCGCCAATGTCGGGGACTTCGACCTGCTGCAGGCGCTGCGCCGCGGCGGCCCTCCCTACGCGCTGACGCCCGGGCAGCTGCGCCAAGCGCTGATCGTCTCCTCCGCCGGCCTGACGGGCAGGCTCAACAGGCTGGAGCGGGAGGGCTGGATCGAGCGCGGACCCTCCCCTGTCGACGGCAGAAGCACTCTGGTCAGTCTGACGGAGGAGGGCCGGGTGAGTTTCGACCGCCTGGTGGAACGGCACTTCGCCCTGGAACGGGATGTGCTCTCCGTGCTGGAACCGGAGGAACGCGCGGGGATGGCGGAGGCCCTGCGCAAGCTCCTGGTGTCCCTGGAGGCGGACGCCTGCTGAGCGAACGGCCGAGTGGCGTCAGGCCGATCCCGCCGCCGTTCCGAGGATCACCGCGACGCAGAGCCCGATCAGCCCCATGGTGACCACGGCCAGAGCGACGGCCGTCTCCCGTGTGAAGCGGCGGTGGCGGGCCTCGTACTGAGCCTCGATCTGCTGTATGCGTTCCGCGATCCGGCGGGTGACCTCGCGGGCGTTCTCCACCTGCTCTCGGGCGTACGCTTCCTCGATCACGAGGCGCTGGTCCGTGGTGAGCCCGGGCAGCTCCCAGGCGAAGTCCCGCGCTTTGCGGTGCGCCTCCCGGCGGTTGGCCTCCCGGTAGAGGTAGCCCTCGATCCGGTGCATGCCGAGGGCGGCTTCATGACGTGCGTCCATGGACGGCTCCTGAACGTGTGAACGGGTGGACCGGTCTGCTCAGCGGCGGCCGCCGGCGGTCGTCCGCTCCTCTTCGACGGTGACGGCGATCCCGGGATGGGAGAGGTCGAAGGCGGGTGACTCGCTTCGTATGCGCGGCAGCTTTTCGAAGTTGTGGCGGGGCGGGGGACAGGACGTCGCCCACTCCAGCGAACGGCCCCAGCCCCATGGGTCGTTGACGGTGATCTTCTCGCCGTACCTGGCCGTCCTCCAGACGTTGTGGAAGAACGGCAGGATCGACATGCCGAGCAGGAACGAGGAGATCGTGGAGACCGTGTTCAGGGCGGTGAAGCCGTCGGCCGCCAGGTAGTCGGCGTACCGGCGCGGCATCCCCTCGACGCCCAGCCAGTGCTGGACCAGGAAGGTGCCGTGGAAGCCGATGAACAGCGTCCAGAACGTGATCTTGCCCAGGCGTTCGTCGAGCATCCTGCCGGTGAACTTCGGCCACCAGAAGTGGAAGCCGGCGAACATCGCGAACACCACGGTGCCGAAGACCACGTAGTGGAAGTGCGCCACCACGAAGTACGAGTCCGTGACGTGGAAGTCCAGTGGCGGTGAGGCCAGGATCACGCCGGTCAGGCCACCGAACAGGAAGGTGACCATGAAGCCCATGGACCAGAGCATCGGCGTCTCGAAGCTCAGGGACCCCTTCCACATGGTGCCGAGCCAGTTGAAGAACTTCACGCCGGTCGGGACCGCGATCAGGAAGGTCATGAAGGAGAAGAACGGCAGCAGCACACCACCCGTCACATACATGTGGTGCGCCCACACCGTCACCGACAGACCCGCGATCGCGATGGTCGCGCCGACCAGCCCCATGTAGCCGAAGAGCGGCTTGCGGGAGAAGACGGGGACGACCTCGGACACGATGCCGAAGAACGGCAGCGTCAGGATGTAGACCTCCGGGTGGCCGAAGAACCAGAAGAGGTGCTGCCAGAGCAGTGCCCCGCCGTTGGACGGGGCGAAGATCTGTGCCCCGAACTTCCGGTCGAACTCGAGCGCGAGGAGCGCGGCGGCGAGCACCGGGAAGGCGAGCAGGACCAGCACACTGGTGAGCAGCACGTTCCAGGTGAAGATCGGCATGCGGAACATGGTCATGCCCGGGGCGCGCATGCAGACGATCGTGGTGATGAAGTTGACCGAGCCGAGGATGGTGCCGAAGCCCTGCATCGCCAGGCCCATGATCCACAAGTCGTTGCCGATCCCCGGTGAGTGGACCGTGTCGGACAGCGGGCTGTAGGCGGTCCAGCCGAAGTCGGCGGCGCCCTGCGGGGTGAGGAAGCCGCCGACCGCGATCAGCGAGCCGAGCAGGTACAGCCAGTAGGCCAACATGTTCAGTCGCGGGAACGCGACGTCGGGTGCGCCGATCTGGAGCGGCATGATCCAGTTCGCGAAGCCGGAGAAGATCGGCGTCGCGAACATGAACAGCATCACGGTGCCGTGCATCGTGAAGGCCTGGTTGAACTGCTCGTTCGAGATGAGCTGCAGACCGGGACGGGCCAGCTCGGCACGCATGAGCAGTGCCATCAGGCCACCGAAGCAGAAGAACGCGAACGAGGTGACCAGGTAGAGCGTGCCGATCCTCTTGTGGTCGGTAGTGGTCAGCCACGTGACGGCGGCTCGGCCCGGTAGGCGGCGTCGTCCGGGAGGAGTCGCCTGCGGCGACGAAGCGGGCGGTGACAGAGCGGGCAGGGCCACGGCAATCCTCCATGCGTGCGAGATCTCCGGGCGTGCGGTGCTGACGCACCGAGCGGCCCGGCCTCTGCCAAGATATCTCGCTCGCGAGAGAAATAAATCCGGAGGGTGTCCGCGTTCAGGAGTCCGGAGGGTGTCCGCGTTCCAGAAGCTCGAAGGGCGTCCGCGTTCCAAGGGCCGGCGGTGCGTTGCGGGACGGCCACGGCGTCCCCGGCGAAGGGCGGGACGCAGGCGCGCTCCCGGACCGGGGCACACGACTGAGCCGATGACGTGACGGGGCCCGTCATCGGCTCAGTGCTTCACACGGAGCCAGACAGTTGGATCGGCGTGTCACGCGACTTGGGCATCATCTCGTGATTCGCGGGGCGTCCGACCCGTATCGTCCAGACATGGACACCACTGCTTCACCCCGCGTGCTCGTCATCGGGTTTGATCCGTACCGGGTGCCCGGGCCGTGGGACCCCGAGCCGGTGGCCAAGGCGATCGAGGCGGGACTGACCAAGTTCGCCGAACACGGCGTGGGCGTCGAGACCTGCCTCATCGGCCTTGACGGAAGTGACGACGTGGAAGCGGTCGTCAGGAACGCGCTGCGAGCCCATCCGTGGGAGTGCGTCACCGTCGGCGGTGGCCTGCGGCACTCAGACGATCAAGTTGAACTCCTTGAGCAAGTGGTCAACCTGGTCCGGCGGCACGCACCCGATGCGGCCATCGCGTTCAACAGCACCCCCGCCACCACGTATGAGGCCGCCGCCCGTTGGATCGAGTGACGACACCGAACCACGGGACCCCGGCTTCACCTCCTGGCTCGTCGTCGGGACGCTGGACGAGCGGACAAATGCCATCCGAAGCAGGCGGAGAGCCGGCCCTAACGCGGTGTTCACCAGCTGATTCCGGCCGCCACCGGCAGGTGGTCGCCGCCGGTGGCCGGCAGCACCCACGAGCTCTCGGGCTCCACGCCTCTGACCAGGATCTGGTCGATCCGCACCACCGGGAACCTTGCCGGCCAGGTGAAGCCGAAGCCGTTCCCGGCCGCGTCCTGGGCCGAGTGCATCTGTGAGGTGATGCCGGCGAGCGCGCGGTCGTCCGTGGTGCCGTTCAGGTCGCCGAGCAGCACCACCCGCTCACTCGGATCGGCGGCGATGGCCTCGCCGAGCGCCTGCGCGCCTCTGTCCCGTGAGATCGTCCAGTAGCCGTTCCTGGGCATCAGCCGTACGGACCCCAGGTGGGCCACATACACCGTCAGCGGCCCGTGGTCCGTGGCCACCGTGGTGCGCAGCGCCCGGGTGTAGGTCAACTTGATGTCGACCGGCTTGGTGTCCGCCAGCGGCCCGTAGTCCGTCTTGATGTCGACCGGCCGGGTCTCCGACAGTGGCAGCTTGCTCCACAGCCCGACCGTGCCCTGCACCGTGTGGTACGGGTACGCCTTCGCCAGCTCCTTCTCGTACGTGCCCGTGGCCTCCGGCGTCAGCTCCACCAAGGCCAGCACGTCCGCACCGGAGGCGGCCAGGCCACGGGCGGTGCCGGCCGGGTCGGGGTTGTCGGCGTTGACGTTCTGCTCGGCCACGGTGAGGTCGCCGCCCGGGCGCGACCTGTCGCCGAGCAGCCCGCCGAAGAGGTTCAGCCACATCACGGCCGGCAGCAGCAGCGCGGCCACCGCGGAGGCGGAACGACGCCACAGCGCCCCGATCAGCAGTACGGGGATGAACAGGCCGAACCACGGCAGGAAGGTCTCCACCAGGCTGCCGAGGCCTCCGCGGTCCGTGATCTGCGCGTGCAGCAGCATGAGCAGGCCGAGCAGCAGCGCCGCCGCCGCGAGCACCAGGCCGCGTTTCCAGGGCCCCGGCCGGGAGCAGACGCGGATCGCCCGGCGGATGCCCCCGCGCCAGGTGCCGGCGCCGGTATCCCGGCGGCTCCTTGTCCGTGCTGATGGTGAGGTGTGACGCATACCGCCAGTGAAGGCGGCGCGGTGTTGCCGGCGCGTATGTGATTTTCGATATGCCGACGATATGCGCCGGCTCGTAGCCTCAACAGCATGCGTGTATTGATTGTCGAGGACGAGCCCTACCTGGCAGAGGCCATCCGCGACGGCCTGCGCCTGGAAGCGATCGCGGCGGACATCGCGGGCGACGGCGACACCGCTCTGGAACTGCTGAGCGTCAACGCCTACGACATCGCCGTCCTCGACCGAGACATCCCCGGACCGTCCGGTGACGAGATCGCCAAAAGCATCGTCGCCTCCGGGAGCGGCATGCCGATCCTCATGCTGACCGCGGCCGACCGTCTCGACGACAAGGCCACGGGGTTCGGACTCGGCGCCGACGACTACCTCACCAAGCCGTTCGAACTCCAGGAGCTCGCGCTCAGGCTCAGAGCCCTCGACCGCAGGCGCGCCCACAGCAGGCCTCCCGTGCGAGAGATCGCGGGTCTGCGCCTCGACCCGTTCCGCAGAGAGGTCTACCGGGGCGGCCGCTATGTCGCGCTGACCAGGAAGCAGTTCGCAGTGCTCGAAGTCCTCGTCGCCGCCGAGGGCGGTGTCGTCAGCGCCGAGGAACTCCTGGAACGCGCGTGGGACGGGAACGCCGACCCGTTCACCAACGCCGTACGCATCACCGTCTCGTCATTGCGCAAGCGTCTCGGAGAACCCTGGATCATCGCCACCGTGCCAGGCGTCGGCTACCGCATCGACACGCAACCGGAGACCGGTCACGAGGGAGGCGAGCGTGGATAGAGCACCCGGGTTGAGCGTTCGCCTCAAACTCACCCTCAGCTATGCCGGATTCCTCATGCTTGCCGGCGTCCTGCTGCTCGCTGCGGTGTGGGTGTTCCTCCTGCGCTACGTCCCCGCTCGTGCGCTCATCGTCCCCGGCTCCACCGGCACGGCCACCAACGCGGTGTTTCCCGTCCGGTCCAACCTCCTGCACGTCTTCGCTCCGAGGGCGGCCGCGGTGCTGGCATTCCTGTTGGTGTTCGGCCTCGTGGGCGGGTGGATGCTCGCCGGCCGGATGCTCGGCCCGCTGGCTCGCATCACGGGCGCCACCCGCCTGGCCTCGACCGGTTCGCTCTCCCACCGGATCCGACTGCCGGGCCGCAAGGACGAGTTCAGCGAACTCGCCGACGCCTTCGACACGATGCTGGCACGGCTCGAAGCACACGTCGCCGAACAGCGGAGATTCGCAGCCAACGCCTCGCACGAGTTGCGCACCCCGCTGGCGATCTCGAAGGCGCTTCTCGACGTGGCCCGCACCGATCCGAACCACGACGTCGGTGAAGTCATCGACCGCCTCCACGCCGTCAACACCCGAGCGATCGGCCTCACCGAGGCATTGCTTCTGCTCAGCCGCGCTGACCAGCGGTCCTTCACCCGAGAACACGTCGACCTGTCCCTCATGGCGGAAGAAGCCACCGAAATCCTCCTCCCTCTCGCGGAAAAGCGTGACGTCACCATCGAGACCCGCGGCGACATCGCCCCCACGATCGGATCGCAAGCGCTCCTGCTGCAGCTGACCACGAACCTCGTGCACAACGCGATCGTCCACAACCTGCCCGCGCAGGGCACCGTGTGGGTCGATATCAGCGTCCGCCCCAAGACCGTGGTGCTCACTGTCGAAAACACCGGCGAGAAGCTCACCCCAGAGCTGGTCTCGACACTCACCGAACCGTTCCAGCGCGGCACCGAGCGCGTACACACCGACCACGCGGGCGTCGGCCTCGGCCTGGCCATCGTCAGAACCATCACCCAGGCACACGACGGAACACTGACCCTCACCCCGCGCTCCGCCGGCGGGATCCGCGTCACCGTGGAACTGCCCGCGACGGAACCGCACTCCGGCAGGTAACGAATCACCCCCGGCACCGCAGCCGGCGTCTCGCGAGGCGAGGAACGAGTCGCCGCCGAACTCGACATCCACATCAGTAGCGCTGGGGCGGCCTCAGCCCATCTGGTCCTCGGCCGACAGATGTTCCACCGTCCGGCCCGTCGCGGTGAACGTCCGTGTGACGTGCCCGGACGAGTACACCCACAGGATCCGCAGCGGGCGGTCGCCCGTGTTGCGGAACAAGTGGGGGACGGGGGAGGGGATGTAGGTGGTGTCGAACCGCTCCAGCTTCGTCACCTCGCCCTGGACCCACTCCTCCGCCTCGCCCTCCAGGACCGTCACGTGCTCGTCGCAGTTGTGGGAGTGCAGCGGCGCCCCGGAGCCGACCGGGTACACGCTCATCCCGCTGGTGATGCGGTTCTCGCCGCCTGCCGAGGGCGTTGTGATCAGCGGCGTCGTCACGACGGATCCACCGCGGTGGAGCAGGGGGACCGACGCGGCCTTGATGATGGTGGTCATCCGGAGTTCCTCTTCGTCACTGGTGGGTGTTCCCGGTGCTGCGTCGACCGACGTTAGGTCGCGCCGACGTGAACGGATGGCCTCCGGCGTGCAGTCTTACCTTGCGCTCCGGGAGGGGTGAACTTCCCGGACCCGCCTGTACCGTCACCTGGCACCGCACGGGGTCACGCCCCGTGCCGGCAACGTGCCGGAATGAAAAGGGCAGGTATCGGCTACATGAGGCTCAAAGATCGACAAGACGCGGATCCGTCTCGTCACCAAGGAAGACGCCGACCTGGCACCGCTGTACTGCCCCCGGCGCGATTAGGCCGTGCGGGTCGTACGGTCGTGATACCTGCCCGCCACCCTCGTCACGGCGCTCGTTCGGCCCTCAGCGGTTGCTGAAGGTCACCTCCTTCGAGCCCTCGGCGCGTTCGAAGTTGCCGGCGAAGCCCCAGTTCTGCCAGCCGCCGTCACCGTTGTTGGAGATGGTTCCCCGGTCGATGGAGAACACGTCGACACCGTGCACCACCGCAAGGTGTTCGAGGCCGGACACCCCCGAGAAGGAGAGGTCGTTGAACGACTTCACCGCGATGATGTTCGTGCCGGGAAAGCCGCGGCTGTACTCGTCGATCAGTGAATGGATCAACTCGGCGCCGTCGCCCGGCACATCGCCGGAGTAGTCGGTACCCGGGTACGGACCGCCGTCCCTGTACTTCGGCGTCCCGTCGTTGAAGTTGACCGCGCCCGTTCCGGTGGGGATGGAATCGGCGTCCAGGTCGGCGGGTTCCGGCTGCTCGAAGGTCACCTGTCTGCCGTCGCGGGTGAAGTCGCCGTAGAAGGCCCAGTTGGTGTAGCCGCCGTCGCCGTCGTTACTGAACGTGCCCTTGTCGAAGACGTAGACGTCGAACACGGCCCGGCCCGAGTCGATGTCGTCCCCCTCCTCGTCAGCGTGGTACTCGTTGGAGTTCAGCCGGTACCTGCCGTGATGGACGAACGAGTCCGGCTGCTCGACCCAGTGCGACGACTGCTCCGAGTGCATCGCGACCACGTTGTAGTCGGGGAAGCAGCGGCGCATGTCGTTCACGAGCATCCGGACGGCCTGAGCCGACGCCTCGTTGTCCAACGGGGAGTACGTGTTGTAGTACCGGCTCCGGTCGGGCAGTTCTTCCCCCTCGGTCTCGCAACCCTCGTCACCGGGCTTCCAGCCCTCCTTCCGCCTGGGGCGGGGCGGCTCTTCGAACGTGACGGTGCGGCGGTCCTCGCTGACGTCGAACACGCCGTGGAACCCGCGGTTCTTCCATCCGAGGTCGGCGTCGTCCGCCCAGGTGAACGTGCCGGTCTTGAAGGCATAGACGCGGTACGTCGTGCCGCTGATGCTGACGGTCTCGATCAGCGCCGCACCGTCCATCTGCTGCAGATTGCCCTCGTGCGGCTGCGCGATGACGATGTTGTAGTCGGGGAGGCAGTAGGCGAGGTCCGCAAGCGCCTCCTGGACCCGCTTCTCCTTGTTCTTCTCGTTGTTGACCTTGTCGATGACGAAGTTGACCAGCCAGGAGTAGCCCCAGGCGGCGGCCGTGCTGACGGGGCCGTTACCCGGAACGGAGACCGACGACTTCGATGCCCGTTCCCGCGGCTCGAAGCACAGATCGGGAA
The DNA here is from genome assembly GCF_053598035.1 of Streptomyces sp. NPDC001204. Taxonomy (NCBI): domain Bacteria; kingdom Bacillati; phylum Actinomycetota; class Actinomycetes; order Kitasatosporales; family Streptomycetaceae; genus Streptomyces; species Streptomyces sp. NPDC001204. The sequence continues at coordinate 35,585 of NZ_JBSFJL010000010.1, forward strand.
GTGCGTTCCCCTTGCTGCCGTCGGGCTTGTCACCGGACTCGCCGCCGGGCTCGCCGGTCTCTCCACCGGGGGCGGCGGCGGGCTCGACGGGTTCGCCGGGATCGGACTGCCCGTCGCCGCTGGTGACATCGTTGTCGTCGGCGCAGTCGCTGCCGCCTGCCATCTCCACGACCCGGCAGATCTGCTGATGTGCGGAACTGGAGATGCCGCCCCCGATGACGGTGCCGACGATCGCGCCGACCACGAGGGTGACGAGCCCCAGCACTCCCAGGTACTCGACTGCTGTCTGCCCCGTGCTCGTGCGTACTCCTCGGCGTATTCGGTCGCTGCGGTTCACGCGTCACCTCGTCGTGGCCTGCTCGGTCCGGTCACCGGGGGCCGGGCCGTACACCCGCCGGGGACCGAACCGTAGCGACGATACCCGGGCCCACGGACAGGGCTCAGAGGCCTATCCCAGGACCCAAATCGGCGGTTGGGGCCCAGTGGTCGAGCCCGGCGCGTCCCTCTGACCGGGCCTCTGCGGAGGCCCACTGGGCAGGTGTCCTGCGAGAAGCCTCCGAGTGCCGGCGGCTGGCGGCCGGGCGGTGGATCGCCTCGTCCGGTCTCAGTCGCCAGTCTCTGGGCCCGGCAGGTCGACGCTGTCGCGCAAGGTGATCGGGGTGAGGAACAGCGCGGCGACCACACCGACCATGGCGATGATCGCGGAGATCAGGAAGATGTGGCCGGTGGCGTCTCCGTAGGCGGTGCGTACGACCTCCTGGACCGGGGCCGGCATCGCGTTGATGTTCAAGGTGGATCCTCCGCCGCCGCCCGTGCCGGCGTCGATGCCGAGTCCGGCCAGACCTTCGGTGATCTTCGTGCTCACGGTGCCGGCCAGTACGGCCCCGAGCACCGAGACGCCGATCGTGCCGCCGAGGGAGCGGAAGAAGGTGATGGCTCCGCTGGCCGCGCCGAGTTCCTTGAGCGGGACGCTGTTCTGCAGGACGAGGACCAGGTTCTGCATGGACATTCCGACGCCGACGCCGACCGCGGCCATGCCGGCCGACACCGCGACGAGAGACGTCTCGTGGTCGATCATGGACAGGCCCAGGAAGCCGAGCGCCAGGACGACGACACCGATCAGGACGACGGGCTTGGGCTTGCCGGTGCTGGAGACGAACCGGCCGGCCACCGTGGAGGAGACGAGTACCCCGGCCATCAACGGCATGGTGAGCAGGCCGGCTTCGGTGGGCGAGTAGCCGCGTCCGATCTGGAAGTACTGGCCGAGGAAGACCGCCCCGCCGAACATCGCCATGCCGACCGCGAGGCTCGCGATGATGGCCAGGGCGGGGTCACGCCGCTTGATGATGTGCAGCGGTATGACCGGCTCGGCGACCCGGGACTCGACCCACAGGGCCGCGCCCAGCAGCGCGACGGCGCCTGCCACCATGGCGGCGGTCTGCCAGGACAGCCAGGCGAACGAGTTGTCGACGAACGTCACCCACAGCAGCAGGAGGCTGACGCCGGCCGCGATGAGCGAGGCTCCCCAGTAGTCGACCTTGGTGTCCGGACGCCGGACGTCCTGAAGGTGCAGGGTGCGCTTGAGGATGAAGGAGGCGACGACCGTGAACGGCAGCGCGATGAAGAAGCACCAGCGCCAGCCCAGCCAGGAGACATCGGTGATCGCCCCGCCGAGCAGCGGGCCGCCGACGGTGGACACCGCCATGACCGCGCCGAGGTAGCCGTTGTAGCGGCCGCGCTCCCTGGGGCTGACCATCGCGGCGATGACGACCTGCACCAGGACCTGCAGTGCGCCCATGCCCAGGCCCTGCACCGCGCGGAAGCCGATGAGCTGACCGGTGTTCTGGGAGAAGCCGGCGCCCAGGGAGCCCACTACGAAGATCGCGATCGACGTCTGGAGCAGGAGCTTCTTGCTGAACAGGTCGGCCAGCTTGCCCCAGATCGGCGTCGATGCGGTGGAGGCCAGAAGGGTCGCGGTGACCACCCAGGTGTACTGCGACTGCGTCCCGTTCAACGAGCCGATGATCTGCGGCAGCGCGACCGAGACCACGGTCGAACTGAGCATCGCGGCGAACAGCACCGTCAACAGCCCGCTCAGTGCTCGCAGCACGTGCTTGTGGTCCATGGTCGCGGAGCCGTCCGGGCCCCCGGTTACCGCTGTATGCGCACTCACGCGCAAACCTCCGGATGAAGAGAGAACAAGGCCGACGAGGACAAGGTCGGGGCCGGCGGGAGGACGGCCGCGACGGCCGTCCGTCAACGCGGTCCGGACACGACCGGGATGCCGACCGGCTCAGAATACATGCGCACTGCGCAATTTTGCGCACTGCGCAATGTCGTTGCCGCTCTCATAGGATGGCGGCACCATGGAGCACACAGCGGGACTACGCGAACGCAAGAAGGCCGCCACCCGGCAGGCAGTCCACGAGGCCGCCCTGCGCCTGACCGTGGAGCGCGGATTCGACGCGGTCACCGTGGAAGAGGTGGCCGACGCGGTGGGCATCTCACGCCGGACGTTCTCCAACTACTTCGCCACCAAGGAGGACGCCGTCCTGTGGGGCGACGAGCGCTACCTCGAGGAACTGGTCGCGGCCTTTCGCGCCCGCCCGCCCGAGGAGAGCCCCTGGGCCGCCCTGTGCGCCACCGTCCTGGACCGCCTGCCGGAGAGCGGCGCCCAGGAGTGGGAGATACTCGTACGCACCCGGCTCGCGCTGCGCCACCCCGCGCTCCTGGCCCGTCAACTCGCCAATCACGCGGGACTGGAGGCGAGCCTCACCGAGGCGATCGTCGAGCGCAGTCCCACCCGGGACGCGGACACCGCTCTCGACGCCCGGGTCATGGCGTCGGCCTTCCTCGTCGCGCTGCGCATCTCGATGCGCCGATGGATCGACGGCGATCTCACCGAGGACCCGCGTGAGCTCGTCGTCGACACGATGAACCGCATGGCGCGCCCCTTCGTCTGACGCGCCCTTGGGCCGGTGGCCCCTGCCGTCGCCGGGCCGGCGGAACCGCGCCGGCCCGGCAGCCGGCGCAGCCGCGCCTCAACGCCCACCAGCTGGGACACGCTCAGCGTGCTGCTCTCCGAAGTAGGCGAAGAGGATCCCGCCGGGGAACCACTTGCGTGCACGGGCCCGTTGGGCGGCGGGCACGGCCAGGGCCGTCCTGCCGGTGGCTCCCGTCCCCGACACCGTGGCCACCACCACCGCGGCCGGCGCGACCAGTGCGGCGCCGGCCGGACAGCCACCGGGGTCGCCGTCGGGGTCAGTGCGCCGCCGCGCGGGGCCGGCCCGCGACCCGGGGCCGTATCGCCGGGACCGCTGCCCGGTCCTGTGGTGCTGCCCTCGGATCAGGCGGGGTTCACCGGCCGCGTGGCCGAACTGGCCGTGGCTCGGGGACCCAGGCCGTACGGCCGAGGCGCTCCCGCACGCGGCGCAGGCCCGGGCCACGCGCGGACGGCCTGACCGACCCCGTTCGTGTGAGAGCAAACCCTGCCCCGGAAATGCCCCGGAGATGCCCCGGAACCGCCGGCTGCCGCCCGGCAAGGTCGCCGGGTCCTGCCGGGCTGTCAGCGGGCGCGGGGGAGTCGGACCTGGAAGAGCGCGCCACCGCCGGGTGCGTCGGTGAGGGTGAGTGTCCCGCCGTGGCGCTCGACGACGTCGCGTGCGATGGCCAGGCCGAGACCCGCGCCGCCGTCGTCGCGGCCGCGAGCCTCGTCGAGGCGGACGAAGCGTTCGAAGACGCGCTCACGGTCGGCCGGGGCGACACCGTGACCGTCGTCGGCGACGCTCAGCACGGTCGCGTCCCCGGCCGCCCTTACGGTCATGGTGACCGCGGAGGCGGCGTGCCGCTGGGCGTTGTCGAGCAGGTTGCCGAGCACGCGGGAGAGCTGGGTCCGGCTGCCCTTCACCTCCAGTCCGGCGTCGTCGACGCTGACGGCGGGGGCGAAGCGGTCGGTGGAGGCCCGCTGCGTCACCTCCTCCCGCACCAGAGCGGCGAGATCCACCAAGGCGTCGGCCGGGCGCTCCCCGGCGTCGAGGCGGGCGAGCAGCAGCAGGTCGGCGGCCAGGTGCTGGAGGCGTACGACGTCGTGGAGCAGATCGGTCGTGTTCAGCAACTCCGGGTGCTGGTGGGAGACTTCCAGCTGGGTGCGCAAGGAAGCGATGGGGCTGCGCAGTTCGTGGGACGCGTCGGCGACGAAGCGGTGCTGACGTTCCACCGACTGCTCCAGCGCGGCCAGGGTCTCGTTGGTGGTGCGGGCGAGCCGCGCGATCTCGTCGCGGGAGGCGGGCTCGGGCACCCGACGCGCCAGGTCGCCGCTGTCGGTGATCTCGGCCATCTTCGCGCGGATGCCCTCGACCGGCCGCAGCGCCCTGCGGGTGACCAGCCAGGTCACCGCCGCCACGACGGCGAGCAGGAACGGCAGGCCTTTCAGCATCGACCGGGTGACCTGGCCGAGGGTGGCCTGTGAGTCCTCGAGCGAGGTGGCGGCGTAGACGGTGTAGGTGCGGCCGTCGTAGGTGGTTCCCTGCACGGCGGCGAAGGCGTAGTCGTGGATCTCGTCACCCAGTTTCACGGCGACCGTCTCACGGTCCACGTCCGTGCCGACCTTGCCCCTGACCGGAGCGGCGTCGTGGCCGTGGTCGTCGTCCCCGTCGTCATCGTCGCCGGAGGAATGCCTCGACGACGAGGTGCTCCTGGGAGCCGGAGCGGGGGCGTAGTCCGTGACCGGGCCGCGTTCGTGCAGGTCGTCACTCGCGGCCAGGACCTTGCCCGAGGAGTCGACGAGCTGCACGAGGCGACCGTCGTCGTCGGGCAGGTCCAGCGAGCCGAAACTCCCGTTCAGCGCGGCCTGGGAACCCGCCACCGTACGCGCGGTGACCTCCGACTGCAGGCTCGCCCGGTCGACGAGGTTGTGACGCAGCACGGCGACGACGGCGATACCCGCGGCGACCAGCGCGACGGACACGACCAGCGTGGCCGCGAGCGCCGCGCGTGCCCGTACCGAGGCGAAGGGCCTAGGCATCGCGGCCCCGGTCGGCTTCCAGCCGGTATCCGGCCCCGCGCACCGTGGTGATGGAGCGTCGCCCGAACGGCACGTCGATCTTGCGGCGCAGCGCGCTGATGTAGACCTCGACGATGTTGGGGTCGCCGTCGTAGGCGAAGTCCCAGACGTGATCGAGGATGTCCGTCTTGGAGACGACCTGCCCGGCACGCAGGGCGAGGTGCTCCAGGACCGCGAACTCCTTCGCGGTCAGCGTGACGTCCGCTCCGGCCCGCTCCACGCGTCGGGCGGCGGGGTCGACGGTCAAGTCGCCGATCCGCAGTACCGGAGAGCCCCCGCGCGTGCGGCGGCGCAGCAGGGCCCGGATGCGGGCCTGCAACACCACGTAGGAGAACGGCTTGGTGAGGTAGTCGTCCGCGCCGGTGTCCAGACCCTCCGCCTCGTCGTACTCGCCGTCCTTCGCGGTCAGCATCAGGATCGGTGTGTCGTCCCCGGTCGCCCGTAACTGGGCGCAGATCCGGTACCCGTTCAGCCCGGGCAGCATGATGTCGAGCACGATCAGGTCGTAGTCCTGCTCCTGCGTCATGTGCAGTCCGGTGAGGCCGTCGTGGGCCAGGTCCACGGCGAATCCCTCGGCGGCCAGGCCGCGGGCGAGGGCGGTGGCGAGACGTTTCTCGTCCTCCACGATCAGCAGGCGCATGCCCACCAGGGTCCCAGGTCTTCCTGAAGCGGTCTTCAGGTTGCTTCAGCGGGGCTTCAGGGTGGCCGGGGCACGGTGGTCCGTGTCAGGCCGGCACCCCGGCAGCCACGCGGCCCAGCCGCGGCCCGAAAGAAAGGACCACCTCATGATGAAGGCGCTCAAGCGCTCCCTGGCCGGTCGCCGCCGCACCGTCTCCGCGGTCGTCGCGGCCACCGTCGTACTGGGCGGAGCCGTCGCCGCATCCGCCGTCGCCCTCGCCGGCGACGACCACGGCGGCGCGCATGCGACCGCGGGCACCACCTCCGACACGCACGACGGCTCCGATCACGACGGCAGGCTCGCCGGGAGCGCCAGGGTGGGCCTGAAGCAGGCGGCCGACGCGGCCACCACGTCCCTTCCGGGCACCGTCACCGAAGTCGAGTCGGACGGACGGCGGGGCCGGGCCGTCTGGGAGGTCGACATCGTCGACGCCAAGGGCATCGAGCACGTGGTCACGGTGAACGCCGTCGACGGCGAGGTCATGGTCGGCAGGGCCGGCCGTGTCGGGGACACGGCCGACCCCGACGACGCCGCGCTCGCCAAGTCCGCCAGGGCGGGCCTGGGCCAGGCAGTGGACACGGCGCTCGACAAGGTGCCGGGCACCGCGACCTCGGCCGAGCTCGACGACCACCACGACAGGACGGTGGCCTGGCACATCGGTGTCACCGACGAACAGGGCGCCGCACACGAGGTCGTCGTCGACGCGCGGACCGGCAAGGTCACCGCCACGCACACCGGTCCGGCCCACTCGCGCGGCCACGGCGCGGACGACGACCACGAGGACGACTGAGCAGCCGTCGCTGCCGGCGAACGCGTGGCCGAGGGACATGGCCAGGGACATCCCGACACTACGGGTCACAGTGACCAGCTGAGGTCTCTGTCGAATCCGGGACGGTACGGTGCGCCGACGTTGTCGCTGGTCGTGGTCCATCTGTGGCTGAAGACGACGGGAATGCCCAGGGCGAGGAAGTTCTTCGCGTCTCCTGTGCGGGCCCGCAGGTGGAGCCGGTGCCTGGCCACCGGCACCGTCTGGGGGATCCGGAGGTTCCAGGTCTGCTGCCACGGCCCGGCGGGCGGTTGGGCGTCACCCGTCAGGCTCGTGCCCATGCTTGCCAGCAGATCGGGCAATGTGTAGCTTTTGTCCAGTATTTTCATAGGGCCGATCTTCATGATCACCCTGCAGGTGACCTGGGTCAGGTCGACCGTCTCCTTGAGGTGGCTGTGCATTTCCCAGCGGACTTGGTGTCCAAGTCGCGGCAACGCGGGTGTGCATGTGATGTCAAGGATGTCCATGACGTAGTCGTCGTCGCTCGCGTCCTCCACCAGGTGGTTGTCCATGGCGCTCATCCCGTGTGTCCTGGGCGGGAAGCTGCACCGGATGCTCTGAGGCCGGAACCCCGGCCCGATTACGGCGGGCCGGGGTTCTATGCCATGCGCATCACGGGCCGGCTCTAGAAGCCGAAGTCGTCGAAGTCGCCGAAGTCGCCGAAGTCGCCGAAGTCGTCGAAGTCGCCCTTGCGGTGACCGACCACCCGGAAGCTGGCGACCACTCCGTCCTTGACGCGCACGCCCCCGTGGACTCTCCCGGGCTTCACGCCGTTGGCTTCGCTGCACGGGCCGACCGTGGCGATGGGAGCGCCGTTGTCGCAGGTCGCCCCGCGGAAGACCTCGACGCCCCTGCGGCTGTCGTTGCGGATGTTGAGGCTCTTGGAGCCCAGGCCGCTGACCACGGTGATGCAGCCGTCCGGGCGGGCGGAGTACGACCGCTCGTTGATGAAGATCCTGCCCACCTCGCGGTGGCGGCCGCGCTCGCCGCGCTCGCCGCCGCGCTCGCCGCCGCGCTCGTTGCCGCCGCGGCCGCCCCCGCCACCGCGCTCGCCGCCGCCCTCGTAGCCGCCGCGGCCGCCCCCGCCGCCCCCGCCGCCGCGCTCGCCGCCCTGTCCCTGCCCCTGTCCCTGTCCGGACATGCCGTCCATCGGGGCGTGGGCCGGAGCGGGCGCCTGCTTGACGACGGCCGGGACTGTCTGGGCCACCGGCTCGGTGGCGGCCGTGGCGTAGGTGATGCCGGTCGCGACGAGTGCTGCAGCGGCGGCGACAGCCGCGGCGACGGCATGTGATCGGGTCATGGTCATGTCGCTTTTGCTCCTGTCTCAAAGTGGCCGGCTTTGGCAGTCGGCATGTGAATGAACGTAATGAAAGCCTCACTGGCTGTCATTTCGGGCCATTGGGAGGGGGCGGTGACATGGAGCCGAACGGGGTACCCAGGGCACCCGCCCGCGCCATTCACCGGCTGCTGACGACACGTCAATCCGCTTTGAAAGCTGGGCGTGTCGGTGATCGACTAGGCCTTCAAGGTGATCTCTGACATCTGCTCACCCGTGCGGCAGCGAGTCGACTGGAAATTACGTCCGAAAAGGTCCAGGCGTACCGGGACGGGTGGGTCCCGGACGGACCACGGCGTGGACCGGGCGCCGTGCTGTGGTCAGGGCGCCCGAAGCCGAGCCTGTGACGACCCCTCACCCCCGGGCTCGGCTGTGGACCGTCCGGCGTGCTGCCGCGGCACTGGCTGGGACATGCCGCGCGGGTCGCCGCGCGGGCCCGTGGGCCGGCCTGAGGGTCGGGTGCCTACCGGAGCGGGATCGACGGACCCGATCAGCGCCGCATCTCAAGTCCCCTTGCCCGCGTGCACCGCGGCCGGCCGTCGTCACAGCCGGATCACGTCACCCGTCAGAGGCCCCGCCCTCATGCGCTGTCACCGAACAGGCCGACAACGTGGACGGCGCGCCCGCGGAAATTCCCTCGCGTTGTGGCCGGAACGGGCCGAGACTCGTCTCATGGCTGACATGGGGGCGTTCCGGGACGCGGTCACCGCGTGGGCGGCGGGTGGTTCCGGCGACCTCGCGCACGAGCTGGCCGCGCGGCTGTCCGTCCGGGCGGCCGTCCTGCTCGAAGGGCCGAGCGACGTCGCGGCGGTCGACGCGCTGGCGGAGAGCCGTGGCCGGGACCTGGCGGCCGAAGGGGTCTGCGTCCTGCCGATCGGCGGTGCGATGAGCGTCGGGCGCTACGCCCGGCTCCTCGGTTCGCCCGGTCTCGACCTCCGCCTCACGGGACTGTGCGACGAGGCGGAGCGTCCCTACTACGCGCGCGGATTCGAACGGGTCGGTGCGTCACAGCAAGGCTTCTTCGTCTGCGCGGCGGATCTGGAGGACGAGCTCATCCGCGTGCTGGGCGTGACACGGGTGGAGGAGCTCGTCCGGGCGGAAGGCGACCTGCGTGCCCTGCATACCTTCCTGCGCCAGCCCGCACAGCGGGGCCGCGCCCCGCAGCAGCAGTTCAGGCGCTTCCTCGGAACGAAGAAGGGACGCAAGATCCACTACGGCCGCGTCCTCGTCGAGGCCCTTGACCCCGACCGGGTTCCAGCCCCACTCGACCGCCTGCTCTCCAGCCTCTGACCGCCGGACCCCACCACGGACCTCGAGGAGACGCTTTCCGCGCTCTCCGACCTGATCCACAGCGGGAAGGCCCGCGCGATCGTGACGTCCTGATGCCAGCCGTCCGGGACCGCCGAAGCCCAGTGGGTCTCCGAGCGGCGCGGTCGGAACGTGCAGCCGGCAGGCCGGCCCGCGCCGCCGGCCCGTCGGTGGACGCATCGCCGTCCGACGCCTCTTGAGGCGTCCCGTCCGCGCGCACCGCTCCCGGCCGGCCGGCGTGGGCGGTGTGGTCAGGCTGGTGCGTCGGCTTCGAGGATCTTCGCCAGTTGCTCCACGGTGGAGTGGATCTCGCGCTGGAGACCGGCGAGGTCGAGTCCGTCGTCGCCGAGGACGGTCAGCAGGGCGCGTTCGCCGATGGCCTGGATGACGACGTGCCGTCCGGCGCTCCGCGTGGCCACGTCACGCAGCACCCCGCCCCCGGCCTCGTGCACCATGCGCTGGCCGAGGCTGTGCGTGGCGGCGGAGAGCGCGGCGATGGATTCCGGCTGGACGGCATCGGTGTCGGCGGCGACCAGCAGGCCGTCGACGGTGGAGATGACCGTCTCGTTCACTCCCATCACCTGCTCACGCAGAGCGGTCAGGACTTCGACGAGCGGTTCGGGCTGGTGGACGGTGGGCATCGGCGCTCCTGGGGGGTGGGCTGTGAACTGATGCTGCACGTACGCGGTTGGGTCAGGACAGGGCTTTGAGGCCCGCGTGGACCCGGCGCAGAAGGAGCAGGTCGGGTTGGTGGTCTGCGAGGTCGTCGGGCGGCTCGGGCAGCGCGGGGCCGGTGCCTGGCCGACGGACGGTGAGCGCGGGCGGGGTGAACGGAGCCGTGTCCGGCAGCGGGTCGGGGCTCACACGCTGTCCGTTCGGTGCGGGCGATGTGTTCCGGGGCTGCGTCGGGGCAGCGAGCGGTCGGAGGCAGGCGGGACGTTCCGGGCCCGGATCAACGACGCCTAGTGCGCCCGGCCGGCGGCCGACAGCGTGTCCCAGTGGACGGTGCGGTCGCACCAGCGGTGGAGCAGGGCGCGGTCGTGGCCGACGGCGAGGAGGCCCGCGCCCGTGGCGGCGCGGTAGTCCTCGACGACCGCGACCAGGGCGGCCGTCGTGGAGGCGTCGAGCATCGCGGTCATCTCGTCGCAGATCAGCCAGCGGGGGCTCAGGACGAGGGCCCGGGCCAGGCAGGCGCGTTGGAGCTGGCCGTCGCTGACCTCGTGCGGTCGTCTGCCGAGCAGGTCGGGGGTCAGACCGGCCCTTCCGGCGAGTTCGGTGACGCGCTCCCGCACCTCGTCGCGTCGGCCGGTGGCCCGCAAGGGCTCGGCGATCAGGTCGGTGAGCGTCAGACGCGGGTCCGCGGAGAGACGGGGCTGCTGGAAGACCACGCCGAAGGCGGTGCGCAGCGGGCGCGGGGCGCGGTGGCGCCACCCTCGTACGGACTCGCCGTCCAGCAGTACGGTGCCGGAGTCGGGACGGTGCAGCAGGGCAGCGACCCGGGCGAGCGTGGACTTGCCGCAGCCGCTGGGGCCGAGCAGGCCGACCGCTTCACCGGGCGCGACGGTCAGTGAGACATCCAGTACCGCCGGATTCCGCCGGTCGTAGCCCGCGGTGATGGCGCGCAGTTCAAGCATGCACGTCCTCCGATGCTCCCTGGGATGCTTCCCCGCCGGTTGCCGAGGCGGGGTGGGGGTGGTGGCAGGCGACCCTGCCGGCTGTCGGCGGCGGTACGGCGCAGGCGTCGTCGGCCCGGTCGCAACGGGCGGCGAAGGCGCAGCCCTCGGGGAGGGCACCGAGTTCGGGCGGCAGGCCGGGGATGGCGGTGAAGGCCCTGTCGGGGAGGGCCTGGAGCAGGCCGCGGCTGTAGGGATGGCGGGGGCCGCGCGCGCCGAAGAACACCTCCGCGTCGGCCAGTTCGACGATCCGGCCCGCGTACATGACGGCGATCCGGTCGGCGATCCGTTCGGCCGCGGCCAGGTCGTGCGTGATCATCAGCAGGCCGCGCCCCGCGGCGTCCGGCTTGTCCGGGTGGTCGAGGTGGCGTCGCAGTTCGTCGACCGTGCGGTCCGCCAGGTCACGGTCGAGCCCGGTGGTCGGTTCGTCGGCGAGCAGCAGCGGCGCGTCACCGACGAGGGCCAGGGCGGTGGCGGCGCGCTGGGCCAGGCCGCCGGACAGCTCGTGCGGGTGGCGGTCCAGGTGATCCGCGGGGAACGCGGCGCGTTCGGCGGCCGCCCGCGCGGCGGAGCGTACGGCCGCGTGGCCGCGGACCCCGGTCAGTGCGGCGACCGTCTCCTCCAGCTGGGAGCGGATGGTGCGCACGGGCGTGAGATGGGCGGCCGGGCTCTGCGGTATGAGCCCGACCAGCCGGCCCCGTACCGTCCTTGCGAGGGTCCGTTCGTCGGCCGAGAGCAGGTCGAGGCCGCCGAGCCTCGCCTCCCCGGCTGCCTCGGCGTTGCCGGGAAGCAGCCCCAGCAGGGCGGAGGCGAGGACGGACTTGCCGCAGCCGCTCTCGCCGATCAGGGCCAGGCACTCGCCGGCCGCGACGTCGAAGTGAGCGTCGGTGACGGCGGCGACACGGCGCCCGCCGGGCATGAGGAAGCGCACCGACAGTCCGCGCACCGACAGCACGGGCGATCGCTCGGTCACAGCATCAGCTCCGATCGGCGGCGGGGGTTGATCCGTTCCCGCCAGGTTCCGGCGAGTCCGGCGATGGCGAGGGTCGGGACGATGACGAACAGGCCGGGGAAGAGGGTCGGCCACCACTGTCCGGCCAGCAGCGAGCCCCGCGCGCCCTGGATGAGGGTGCCCAGGCTCGCCATGTGCGTGGGCAGTCCGAGCCCGAGGAAGGACAGCGCCGATTCGTGCCACATGGCGTGCGGCACCATCAGCGCCGCGGCGAGCGCGGCCTGGGGCAGCACGGCGGGCAGCAGGTGCCGCACGGTCACCCGCCACCTGGACGCGCCGCCGGAGACGGCGGCGTCGATGTACGGGCGTGAGCGCAGGGAGAGGACTTCGGCGCGGACGATCCGGGCGGTCGACAGCCAGTGGGTGAGCGCGACCGAGACGATCACCGGCCAGACACCCGGCCGGAACATGGCGACGATGAAGATGCCGAGCAGCAGGTGGGGCACGGACGAGACCGTGTCCACGATCCGCATGATCCCGCGGTCGACCCAACCGCCCAGCGCACCGGCGGTGGCTCCGACGGCGGTACCGACGACGGTGGCCGTCACAGCCGCGGCCACTCCGACGAGCAGGGAGACGCGCAGTCCGTAGACGCAGCGCAGCAGCAGGTCACGGCCGAGGTCGTCGGTGCCGAAGGGGTGGGCCCAGCTCGGTCGCAGCAGCTTGGCGGTCAGATCGACGGCCTGCTGGTCGAGTTGGACCAGCGGTGGCACGACGAGGACGGCGAGGACGGTCGCGGCGACCAGCACGGCGGAACCGCGCACCCGCAGTGCGCGGGTGGAGCGGCGCCTCGTCCCGTACGAACGCCAGACGGTGTCCCGGGAGGCGGGAACGTCACATGTCACTGAACTTCACCCTCGGGTCGAAGAGTCCGTAGAGCAGGTCCGCGAGCAGGTTGCCGACGAGGACGGCGGCCGTGGCCAGCGTGGTCAGCGCGGCGAGCAGCGGGAAGTCGACGGAGGTGGCCGCCTCCACGGTCGCCGCGGCGATGCCCGGCCAGCTGAAGACGCTCTCCACCAGCAGGGCACCGGTGATGAGTTCGGGCACGCGGGAGCCGACCAGGGTGAGCACCGGCAGCAGGCCCGAGCGAAGGGCGTGGCCGATCAGCACCGTGCGCTCGTTCAACCCGCGGGCCCGGGCTCCGCGTACGGGGTCCTCCGCCAGCGCGTCGCCCACGCCTTGGCGCACGTAGAGCGTGAACCAGGGCAGTTGGGAGACGGCGAGCACCCCGGCCGGCAGCACGAGATGTCCGGTCACCTGCCCTGTGGTGACCCGTTCGCTCGCGGTGTCGGTGAGCCCGCCGGCCGGGAGCACGCCCAGTTGGAGGGCGAACAGCCAGATCGCCAGCAGGGCGAGCCAGAAGACCGGCGCCGCCTCCAAGGAGTAGGCGAGTGACGTGACGACCCGGTCGAGCAGGGATCCCGGCCGGCGGGCGGCGAGGACGCCGAGCACGGTGCCCGCCAGCACGGCCGCCGCGAAGGCGACCGCGCACAGCAGCGCGGACCACACAAGCCGCTCACCGATCACCTGGGTGACCGGCTGCCGCATCACGCTCGACTCGCCGAGGTCGCCGGAGAGGGCGGAGGTCAGCCAGTGCCACCAGCGAGAGGTGAACGGCTGGTCCACGCCCAGGTTGGCGCGCAGCCGTTCGAGGGTCTGTCCGTCGGCACGGAGCGCCGCCGTACCCGCGTACGCCTTGACCGGGTCGAAGGGGGAGGCGGCGGCGATGGCGAACACGCCGAAGGTGACGACGAGGAGGACGGGGGCGGCGAACAGCAGCCGCCGCGCCACCAGACGCGCCATCGCCGCCCAGAGCGGGGAGGTCACTTCTTCGGCTGCCAGTCCTGGAGGTTCCACCACGGGCCGCTGGCGAAGCCGTGCTCGTGCGGCTCGACCTGCGTGGTCAGGCCGTCCCAGCGGTCGGCCAGCACGTAGAGGTGGTCGATGTGGGTGAGGAAGGTGTAGCCGGGGTCCTTCACGAGTTCGCGCTGCACCGTGTCGTACGCGGCCCGGCGGGTGCCGGTGTCCTGGCTGCGGCGGCCGGTGTCGAGGGCCTTGTCCACGGCCGGGTTGGCGAAGTGGCCCATGTTGTTGAAGCCGTCGCCGGCCAGGGAGGAGTGCAGCAGGGTGAACAGGCCGAAGTCGGGGTCGCCGCTGCTGTCGAGTCCGGCGAGGACGGCGTCGTTCCTCATCCGTGGCTCGATCACCTCCCAGGTGGCGCTCTCCACCTTCACCTCGATGCCCGCCTTCTTGGCGTCGGAGGCGTAGGCGAGGGCGTGGTCCTGGCGGACCTTGTCGCCGGAGGGGTAGAGGAGCGTGAAGGAGGCCCGCAGACCGTTCCTCGCGCGGATGCCGCCGCTGCCGGCCTTCCAACCCGCCTGATCCAGCGTCCGCTTGGCCTTCGCCAGGTCCTGCGGTCGCTCGATGCCCTCCGCGAACCAGGGGTCGTCGCTCGGCAGCGGTCCATAGGCCGGGCGTCCTGCCCCGTCGAGGATCTTGTCGACCATGGCCTCGCGGTCCACGGCGGCGTCCAGCGCCTGGCGGATCGCCCGGTCGCCGGTGACCCTGTTCCGCTGGGGGAGGGTGACAGCCCGGAAGTCGTAGGACTTCGCGTCGTACGTCGTCTTCGTCTTGTCGCCCTTGAACGTGGCGGCCAGGTTGGGCGGCAGGACCGCGCCGTCGAGGTCGCCCGAGCGCAGCCGGGTGGCGCGCACGTCGTCGTCCTTGACGATCGCGATCGTCACCTTCTTCACCTTCGGCTCGCCGCCCCAGTAGCCGGGGTTGGCCTTGAAGGTGAGCTTCTCGCCCTTGCTCCAGCCGGTGAGGACGTACGGTCCGGTGCCGACCGGCTTTGTGTTGAAGGAGCCGGTGTTGGGGTTCTGCCCCCCGGCGATGTGCTGGGGGACGATGGGCAGGACCGTGCGCCCCGCGAACGGCGCGTACGGGTACTTGAGCGTGAAGACGACCTTGTCGTCACCGTCGGCCCGCACCTCCTTGATGGCGTCCAGCTCGCTCCGGGCGGTGTTGTTGGTCTTCGCGTCGAGGATCGTCCGGTAGGTGAAGACCACATCGGCGGCGGTCAGCGGCTTGCCGTCGCTGAACTTCACGCCGTCGCGCAGGGCGTAGGTGTAGGTGAGCCCGCCGTCGCCCACCTGGGGCAGCGAACTCGCCAGTGCCGGCCGCAGCTTCATGTCGGCGTCCCGGGCGAGCAGACCGTCGAAGATCTTGGAGTTGCCGTCCTTGCCGTAGCCGAGAAGAGGACTGAGGGTGTCCGGCTCGGAGGCCACGCCGACCACGACGGAGCCGGCCGCACTCTCGCTGCCCGCACCGCCCCCCGGGGCCGAGCAAGCGGCGGCTCCCACGAGTGTCGCCACCGCTGCGGCTGCCCGTATCCGTCGGACGGTCATGAACCCTCACATCCTTAATGCTGGCCAAATGCTTTTGCATAGTAGTCGCAATAGGGCCTCCGGTCACCCGGGGGTCGGATGTGTGAGTTCACCCCAACGGTCCGGCTGACCAGGCGCTTCGCGGACGCGGAGGTGCGGAGGCGGGTGGGCGCGGGGTACGGTGCACCATCCGGCCGGGCCGCCTGCCACCTGATCGGCTTGGTCGGGGTCGACCCACGGCCTTCGGCGGGGATGGCCTCCAGACCGGTGCGCAGGAGGTCGGCGGTCTCCTCGGCGCTCGGGACGCGGGGGAGTGGACGTCGTACACGCCGTCCGGCCTCGCGGCCGTCGACGACCTCGACGCCGACGTCATCAGCCTTGAGGCCGCCTGCTCCCACATACGGGGGACGCGTCCGGTCCTGCTCGCTACGGGATCCGGTGCGCGCCCTCGGCCCCCACGCGCCTCGCGTACTCCGCCAGTCCCTGAGTGCTCTCTCCCGCCCAGCCCACGTAGCCGTCCGGGCGGATGAGGAACACCCCCGCGCCGTACCCCTGGTGCGCCGTGTCCCCGTCCGCCGTCAGCAGGGTCCAGTGCGGTCCCCGGAACGCGTCGAACAGCCGGATCCCGCCCACCGTCCCGTCCGGCGCTCGGTCGCCCGCCCGCACGGGGCCCGGGGACCGGCGGGTCTCCTCCGTGAGGGAGGAGGCCCGGTAGCCGAGGCCGAGTTGGCGGGTCGCCCCGCCGCGGCGGGTCTCGCCGCGGTGAACGCTCGTCGACAGCGCGAGCATGTCGGCGGCGATCGGGCGCCGTTCCTCCTCGTAGGTGTCGAGGAGGGAGTCGGGCACACCGTCCCGCAGCACCGCGCCCAGCTTCCAGCCCAGGTTGCAGGCGTCCTGCACGCTGGTGTTGAGGCCCTGGCCACCGGCCGGCGAGTGGATGTGAGCGGCGTCCCCGGCGAGGAAGACCCGGCCCTCACGGAAGCGGTCCGCCAGGGCCGCCCGGGGGCGGAAGTCCGAGGCCCACCGCACCTCGGTCACGTCCTCCGGGGCGAGATGCGAACGGGCGGCGACGACCTTGCGAATGCCGTCGAGGGACAGGTCCACCACGGTGCCTTCCGGGAACCCGGCCACGACCTGGAAGTCCTCCGTACCCGCGAGCGGGCAGATCGCCATGAAGCCGTCGCCCTCCCTGCCGGCCGGGAAGATGTGCCAGTTGTCGCGGTCCAGACCGGTGATGCGGGCGTCAGCCACCAGCATCGGGCTCGGATCGACCGTCTCGCCCGTCATGCCGATGCCCAACGCCCGGCGCACCGTCGAGCGGCCCCCGTCGGCGGCGACCACGTACCTCGCCGTCAGAGCGGCGCCGGAGGCGAAGCGCACGGTCACCCCGTCCTCGTCCTGAGCGAGGCCGACGACCTCCCGGCCGAAGACGACCCGCCCGCCCATCTCCTCCAGCCGTGCCAGCAGGATCCGCTGGGTACGCCACTGCGGCACCATCCACCCTTCCGCGTACGGCGAGTCCTCGGTCGCCTGCACCGGGTCGAACATCCGGTGTTCGCCCGTCCGGCGCCCGTTCTGCCAGATCACCCCGACCGGGTAGGTGCCGCCGGCCGCGCGGATCGCGTCCAGGACGCCGAGGTCGTCGAAGACCTCCAGGGTGCGCGGCTGGATCCCCTTGCCCCGCGAGCCGGGAAACAGCCCGTCGGCCCGCTCGACGACGAGCGCGTCCACCCCTCGCCGGGCCAGATCGATACCGAGGGTCAGTCCGCTGGGGCCCGCGCCCACGATCAGTACGTCCACCTGTGCGGTCATGCGCCGATACTCC
The DNA here is from genome assembly GCF_053598035.1 of Streptomyces sp. NPDC001204. Lineage (NCBI taxonomy): Bacteria > Bacillati > Actinomycetota > Actinomycetes > Kitasatosporales > Streptomycetaceae > Streptomyces > Streptomyces sp. NPDC001204. The sequence goes on from NZ_JBSFJL010000010.1 coordinate 52,692, forward strand.
TTAACGTCGTTAAGTGGGGTCCGTCACGACGATGGACTTAACGCCGTTAAGCTGTCAAGCGTGAACTCGGAACCACGCCTGCCTCTCGACCGCAAGCGGGTCGCGGACGCCGCCCTGGCCCTGCTGAACGAGGTGGGCCTGGCGGGCCTGACGCTGAGCGCCATCGGCCGCGAGCTGGGCGTCAAGGCACCCGCCCTGTACTGGCACTTCAAGGACAAGCAGGCCCTGCTCGACGAGATGGCCACGGAGATGTACCGCCGGATGATCGCGGGGACCCCTCTCGACCCTGCGGACACCTGGCGGGAACGGCTGCGCAAGTCCAACCGCGGTCTGCGCGAGGCGCTGCGCGGCTACCGCGACGGCGCGAAGGTCTTCAGCGGCTCACGCTTCACCGGCATGGAGCACGCCGAGCAGATGGAGGACAACCTGCGTCTGTTCACGGCCGCCGGCTTCACTCTCGCCCAGGCGGTGCGCGCGACTACGACCACGTATCTCTACACGCTCGGCTTCGTCACCGAGGAGCAGGGCGTCGAGCCGCTGCCCGACGAACGGCGCGAGGGCTTCGACATCGGCGAACGCGCCAAGATGATGGCGGACTTCCCGCTGTCCGCTGCCGCGGGCACGGAGATCTTCGCGGACTACGAGCAGCACTTCGCGGAGGGACTGGAACTCGTGATCGACGGCATCGCCACGCGGTACGGAATCGACTGAGGACGGCGCGTAGGACGGTGAGTCCCGGCGGCGCGGTCGCGTGCGCGCCGCCGCTCGCGGGACGCCGGGTCCCGACCTCCGCGGTTCGGGACGTGGCGACGTCGCCCGCTCCTCACCCGCGCCGGAACCCGCGCCGACCGGAGTCAGGGCTCCCGGAGGAAAGCTCCTGAGCCGTTCCGGGGGTGTCAGCCGTTCCGAGGGCTTCGCGCAGGAACGTGACGGCCTGGTCGATGGCCGCCCGGGTGGCCTTGGACTGGCTGAGCGAGTTGAGCATCATGAAGTCGTGCACCGTGCCGTCGTAGCGCACCGTGGTGACCGGGACGCCGGCGGCGCGCAGCTTGGCGGCGTACGCCTCGCCCTCGTCGCGCAGCACGTCCGCCTCGTCGACGACCAGCAGGGCGGGGGGCAGTTCGTTGAGCTGCTCGGGGGTCGCACGGTTGGGGGACGCGGTGATCTCAGCGCGCTGTTCCGGGTCGGTGGTGTAGGCGTCCCAGAACCACTCCATCAGCTTGCGGCTGAGGTAGTAGCCGGTGGCGAACTGGTCGTAGGAGTCGGTGTCCATCGCCGCGTCCGTGACCGGGTAGTACATCGACTGGTGCACGAACCTGACGTCGCCGCGCTCCTTGGCCATCAGGGCGAGCGCCGCCGTCATGTTCCCGCCGACCGACTCGCCGGCCACCGCCATGCGCCGGGCGTCCAGCCCCATGGACTCTCCCTCACGCGTGATCCACTGCGCCGTGGCGTAGCCCTGTTCGATGGCCACGGGGTAGCGCGCCTCCGGGGAAGGCGTGTACTCCACGAAGGCCACGGCGGTACGGGCGCCGACCGCCAGCTCCCGCACCAGCCGGTCGTGGGTGCCGGCGTTGCCCAGCACCCAGCCGCCGCCGTGCATGTACACCACGACGGGCAGCGTCCCGGTGACGCCCTGCGGCTTGACGATGCGCACCCGTACGTCGCCCACAGCGGCCGGTACGGTGATCCACTCCTCGTCGACCGGCAGTTTGTCGACCGGAGCGGCCTGAAGGTCGTCGAGGACCCTGCGTGCTTGGGCGGGTTCCATCTCGTACAGGAAGGGGTGCTTCGAGGTCGCGTCGGCGAGTTCCTGCGCCGGGCGCTCCAGGACGATTGAGGCGGACTGAGCAGCCATGGCAATGCTCCTTGGCGATGCTGGGAAGCGCATGCTGAGACGCGCGTGCCGAGCGGCGTAGGGCGCCCGGCCGGCAAGCGCCGGTGCCACTGAACGCCCGGGCCCTGGGAAATGAGTCCTTGTCCAAGGTTCAAGGCCCTCGTTCAAGCCCTACGAGCCGATGTGCCCATCGTAAGCGCACATCGTGTGCCCATCGAGTTCGCGGCGAACGGCCGACGCCGGGAGATCGGGCCGATCAGACCGGTCGGGCCGGTGACTGTGAGGCGGGACGCGCGACGCGGCGCGGCTGCCGGCGCACGCGTGCTCGTGTGAGCCCTGTGCGCGCCCCCGCCCGGTCGACAAGACTGCCTGCCGACGGGCAGGGAGCCGCGGCAGCGGCACTGCCCGCCGCCTTCGTCCGGCGTCCCAGGAAGGCAGGTCGGTCGCTGTGCTGTTGCGTCTGCCCACGTCCGTGTCCGAAGCACGGGAGTGCCTGGCCGAGGGCGCCGTCCCGATCGGCGGGGCGACCCTCGTCTGGGCCACCTGGCAGCGCGACGGATTCCCCGAACTGGCCATGTCCTTGCGCGAATTGCCGGAGGCCAACGTCGTGGGGCGGCGGACCCTGGGCGGCGCCGTGGTCCTGAACCGGATCGACGAGCGGGTTCCCGACGTGCTGCGGCTGGCGGCCGCCACGGTGGGCACCGGTGCCGTGCGGCGGACGGCGACGGTCGGCGGCAACCTCGTCGGCAGTACGCTGCGCTGCCTGCTGCCCGCCGCGCTCGTCCTGGACGCCCGGGCTACGGTGCTGGAGCCCGACGGCGTCCGTGAGGCCGATCTGTCCGAGGTGGTGGCCAAGCGGCCCGTCCTGCTCAGCCTCCGTTGGCGCGAGCCGGTCGCCTGCGCCTACCGCAAGCTGGACGGCGAGGCGGGCGGACCGCCGCCCCTCGTGGTCGCCTCGGCGGTGCATGCCGACGACGACGGCGACCGACTGAGGGTCGCCGTCCGCGACGGCTACGACGTGCTCGGCGGAAGTGCCCTGCGCGCCACCGACGTGGAAGAGGTCCTGAGCGGGTTGCGCGGGACGGCCCTCGGTGAGCTGCCCGCCGCCACGTGGGAAGTCGTCCGCTCACAGATCGCCGGCCTGCTGGGCGGGCGTGGCGCGCACTGAGTGACTGAGTAGGCGGCTCGCGCCTGGCCCCGGCCGTCCGGCGGGGCCAGGCGTACGTCCACGTCCGTCCCGGGACGGACGGGCCCGGCGCTTCACCGTCTCCTTCTCCCACCGCGTTCCCACCGCGCTCTGCCGCGCCCTGCCGTCGGTCTCGCCAGTGGACGTTCCTAGGCGGCTCGACGCACGTCAGATACCCCCGCGGGGTATTGATTCGGAGGGGATGAGCCCTTGCCTCGAATACGGGTGGGGGGTATACATGAACGCGTGCCGGATACCCCCATGGGGTATCCGATGAGACGAGGAGGAAACGATGTCCGGCTGCTGCACGCCCGAGGGAAGCTGCCACACCGACGCCCGGATCAGGACCGTCTACAAGGTGGACGGTGTCGGCAGCGCCCACTGCCAGGGGGTCGTCGCCAAGGCCGTGGGCGCGCTCGACGACGTCATCGCCGTGGAGGTAGAGATCGGCACGGGGCTCGTCACGGTGACGACCGCCACCGCCCCCGACGCGACGTTCGAGTCGCTGCTCGCCGAGACCGTGGACGAGGCCGGCTACGACTACGCCGGCCGCGTCGGCACCTGACCGCACGTCACCGGGGAGGCGTCCCGGCCCCGGCCCCGCCCCTCCCGCCATCCGCACCCGCCGTGACCGTGAGCTGCGAGGAACAGACATGACCACCACCACGTCCGGTGCCGCCGAGGTAGAACTCGCCATCGGCGGCATGACCTGCGCCTCGTGCGCCGCCCGCATCGAGAAGAAGCTCAACCGCATGGACGGCGTCGAGGCGACCGTCAACTACGCCACCGAGAAGGCGAAAGTCACCTTCCGCGAGGACGTCGCCGTGACCGACCTGATCGCCACGGTCGAGGCCACCGGGTACACCGCGCGCGAACCCGAGCCCCTCCGTGCCGAGCCGGAGCGGGCCGACCGCTCGGCAGGCCCGGCGGGGGAGGGCCCCGACGAACTCCAGCCGCTCCGGCAGCGGTTGACCACCGCGGTCGTGCTCGCCGTGCCGGTGATCGCGATGGCGATGATCCCGCCCCTCCAGTTCGAGTACTGGCAGTGGCTGTCCCTGACCCTGGCGGCCCCCGTGGTGACGTACGCCGCCTGGCCGTTCCACAGGGCCGCCTGGACCAACGCCCGTCATGGCGCCGCCACCATGGACACGCTGATCTCCGTCGGCACCTCGGCGGCGTTCCTGTGGTCGGTGTGGGCGCTGTTCTTCGGCACCGCGGGCATGCCCGGCATGACCCACCCCTTCGAGCTGACCATCGCCCGCAGCGACGGCGCCGGGAACATCTACCTGGAGGCCGCGGCCGGCGTGACCGCGTTCATCCTCGCCGGCCGCTACTTCGAAGCCCGGTCCAAGCGCAAGGCCGGCGCGGCGCTCAGGGCCCTGCTGGAGCTGGGTGCCAAGGAGGTCACCGTTCTCCGCGGTGAGCGCGAAGAACGCATATCCGTAACGGAGTTGAAGGTCGGCGATCGCTTCCTCGTCCGTCCCGGCGAGAAGATCGCCACCGACGGCACCGTCGTCGACGGCGCCTCCGCCGTGGACGCCTCGATGCTCACCGGCGAGTCCGTCCCGGTCGAGGTCGCGGTCGGGGACGCCGTCACCGGCGCCACCCTGAACGCGGGCGGACGGCTGGTCGTCGAGGCCACCCGGGTCGGCTCCGACACCCAACTCGCCCGGATGGCCAAGCTGGTGGAGGACGCCCAGAACGGCAAGGCCGCGGCGCAGCGGCTCGCCGACAGGATCTCCGGAGTCTTCGTTCCCGTCGTCATCGCGCTGGCCCTGGCCACGCTCGGCTTCTGGCTCGTCGACGGCGCGGGACTGACCGCCGCCTTCACCGCCGCGGTCGCCGTCCTGATCATCGCCTGCCCGTGCGCCCTGGGGCTCGCCACACCGACCGCCCTCATGGTCGGCACCGGGCGCGGCGCGCAACTGGGCATCCTCATCAAGGGTCCCGAGGTCCTGGAGAGCACGCGCAAGGTCGACACCGTGGTCCTGGACAAGACCGGCACCGTCACCACCGGCCGGATGACCCTGCTGGCCGTGCACCCGGCCGACGGCACCGACGAGACGGACGTCCTGCGGCTCGCCGGCGCCCTGGAACACGCGTCCGAGCACCCGATCGCCCAAGCGGTCGCCACCGGAGCCGCGGACCGCGTGGGCACCCTGCCGGTCCCGGAGGACTTCGCCAACATCGCCGGACTCGGTGTCCAGGGAGTCGTCGAGGGGCACGCCGTCCTCGTCGGGCGCGAGCAGTTGCTGGCCGAGTGGGCGATGTCCCTGCCCGACGGCCTGCGACGCGCCAAGGAGGCCGCCGAGGCGGCCGGTCGTACGGCCGTCGCGGTCGCCTGGGACGGCGAGGCGCGTGCCGTGCTCGAAGTCGCCGACGCGGTCAAGGAGACCAGCCCCGAGGCCATCCGCCGGCTGCGCGTCCTCGGCCTGACCCCCGTGCTGCTCACCGGCGACAACCGGGCCGTCGCCGAGGCCGTCGCGGCGGAGACGGGCATCGCACCCGAGCACGTCATCGCCGAGGTCCTGCCGCAGGACAAGGTCGACGTCGTCAAGCGCCTTCAGGGCGAGGGGCGTTCGGTCGCCATGGTCGGCGACGGCGTCAACGACGCGGCGGCACTCGCCCAGGCCGATCTGGGTCTGGCGATGGGCACCGGCACGGACGCCGCGATCGAGGCCGGCGACCTGACCCTGGTCCGCGGAGACCTCCGGGTCGCGGCCGACGCCATACGTCTCGCCCGCAGGACGCTGGGCACCATCCGCTCCAACCTCTTCTGGGCCTTCGCCTACAACGTCGCCGCGCTTCCGCTGGCCGCGGCCGGACTGCTCAACCCGATGATCGCGGGCGCCGCGATGGCCTTCTCCTCGGTCTTCGTGGTCGGCAACAGCCTGCGCCTGCGCCGTTTCCGGGCCATCGGCCACTGACCTCCCGCCGGGGGCCGGGGGCCGGGGGCCGGGGGCCGGGGGCCGGGAGCCGGGAGCCGGGAGCCGGGGGCCGGGAGCCGGGAGCCGTGAGCGGGCATCGCGGCAGGGCGTCCGCCGTCCCTCCGGGGGCGACGGACGCCCTCGGCTCACCCCTCGTCGACCGAAGGGACCCGATGATGACGCATCCACCGGCCCCGCCCGTCTCGTCGGCCTCATGGGCCGTGCTTCGCAAGGGAGTCGCCCATCCGGTGACGCGCATAGCCGCCGTGGCCCTGCTTCAGGCCCTGGCCGCGCACATCGGCCGGACGGAGCCCTCGGGAACACGGCCGCCTCAGTGCGGCTGCCGGGTGTCCGTAGGATGAGAGCCGTGACAGCCCGTGCACGACAGCGCCGTGAGCGACCGCCAGTGGGGCGGTGGCGGGCGCTGCTGGTGCTCGGGCTGCTGGCCGGGCTGTTGGGGATGCACGCCCTCGCGCCGGGCGGTGCGGCAGCCGTCGGCGCTCGTCACGCCTCCGCCGCCTCGGCGCACATGGGCATGGCGACGGGCGGCGACGAGTCCGTCTGCCACGGCGGCGGTGGCGGGCACGTCCGTCACGCGGACTCGACGTGTGCGTCCGGAGCCCTTGCCGCGGGCCCGGTTCTTCCCGCCCTGATGCCCGACCCCGCGGGTCCGGTCCCGCTCGCCTTCGGCGGGCACGGGTCCTTTGCCGCCGCCGGGGAGGGCGGACGCGCGCCGCCCACGCCGGCCGAACTGCAAGTCCTGCGGATCTAGGACAAGGCCTGGCCGCGCCCGCCCCTGAGGGCCGCCGCGGCATTCCGCCATGTCCCGCGCCCCACCGGCGCAGCATCCTTCGCGCATCGCAGGAGTACCAGCATGACCAGCACCCGTTCCCTCGTCCGCCGTGCCGCGCTCGTCACGACGGCCGTGACCGCCGCCCTCGCTCTCGCCGCCTGCGGCAGCGACTCCGGAAGCGGCGCCGACACGCGGACGTCGTCCTCGGCGGCGAGCGCCGAGCGCACGGCCGGCGCCCACAACGACGCGGACGTGTCCTTCGCCCAGGGCATGATCCCGCACCACCAGCAGGCCGTCCTGATGGCGCGGACGGCCGCCACCCGGGCGTCCTCCGCCGAGGTCAAGGACCTGGCCGCCCGCATCGAGAAGGCCCAGGACCCGGAGATCGAGACGATGTCCGGCTGGCTGGAGTCCTGGGGCGCGAAGGTGCCCTCCGCCATGCCGGGTATGGACCACTCCGGTCACGCGGGCATGCCCGGGATGATGGACGGTCAGGACATGGACAAGCTGGCGAAGGCGTCCGGTGCGGACTTCGACAGGATGTTCCTGACCATGATGGCCGAGCACCACGAGGGCGCCGTGGAGATGGCCACGACCGAGAAGGCCAACGGCCGTTACGGGCCGGCCAGGAAGACGGCCGACGACATCATCACCGCGCAGAACGCCGAGATCGAGGAGATGAACGAGCTCCTCGGCAAGAGCTGATCGTTCAAGCCGACGGGAACCCGGAGGCCGGTGGCCCGCCTCCGGGTTCCCGTGAAGGTCAGGCGCGGTCGGCCGGTGCGGGGGAGGGGAGCCGGAAGCGCGGGTGGGGCTCGGTGCCGCCCTCCGCGAGGTCGGCGAGCATACGGCCCAGCAGCGGCGTGAACTTGAAGCCGTGCCCGGAGCAGGCCGTGCCGACGACCAGCGGGCCCACCCGGTCCAGCAGGAAGTCCTCGTCGGCCGTGCTGGTGTAGAGGCAGGTCGTCTCCGTGGAGACGACCGGTTCCAGACCGGGCAGCCGCTCCGCCGCGAACGCCAGGACCCGGCCGCGGGCGGCGGCGTCCACGATCCCGTCCCGGGTCTCCGGGTCCACGACCCGCCCGCCGAGGTGTTCGGCGACCTTGACGCCCTCGTCGGCCGTGGGCATGCCGTAGACGATGCCTCCGTCCTCGTGCTGAAAGCTGAAGGCGGGCCAGGCGGCGTCCGGATCGCGCTGCGGCAGGTGGAAGACCTGCTCTTGGGTCACCGTCAGCTCCGGCAGCGTGACGAGACCGTCGAGCAGCCGGCTCGTCCACGGGCCGACGGTGACGACCGCGACGGGTGCGGTGAACGTGCCCGCGGGCGTGCGGGCACGGACTCCGTCCGCGTCCGTCTCCAGCGCGGTCACCGGCGTGTCGTACAGGATCCGGCAGCCGGAACGGGCGGCGAGGTGCTGGAGCGCCGGGAGCGTCGCGTCGGGGTCGACGCGGGCGGCGTCCGGGTGGAACAGCACGTCACCCGGCAGGGCGAGCTGCGGCCAGCGCGACCGCGCCTGGTGCTCGGTGAACACCTCGTAGTCGGCTCCCTCACCGGCCAGCGCGACGGCGGCCTGCTCCAGACGCTCCGCGCGGCCGCCGTCCACGGCCCCCACGGTGGCGATCAGGTCGACGCCGCTCTCGGACTCGAGCCGGTGCCACATGCGCAGCGCCTCGGCGGCCATCCGCGCGTACAGAGGATCCGTGTAGGTCAGCCGCAGCAGCCGCGACCTGCCGTGCGAGCTGCCGGCCCGGTGACCGGGTGCGAACCGTTCCAGCAGGCAGACGCGGTGGCCGCGCTTCGTCAGCTGCCAGGCGGCGGCGGAGCCGGCGGCGCCCCCGCCGACGACGAGGACGTCATAGTGGTCGGCTTTGCCGGAAGCGTGCATGGGATGAGCCCCTTTCATCTGTGCCACTGCGGCCGTCCGTGTTCCCCGCTCCCATTGGATGCAGTGCACACACCGTATACAGCGCATTCGCCAGGAGCAATGGGCCGACGGCCCGCAGTTCACGTCCGGCCATGACCGGGGTGGCGGTCGCCGGGCCGTACTTCCGCGGCAGCCCGACCACCTGCACACGCACCGGACGCGCCAGGGCGTGCAGCGCCTGGCGGAGCGGCTGGGGGTCGACTCCGGGGGCTGCCGGCGGCGTCAGGGGCGGGGTGCCCGCCCGAGGCCTGCCACCGCGCGGCCCATGCGCGTGAGTGCTTGACGCAGGATCGCCGGTGAGGTCGCGAAGTTGAGGCGTACGCATCCCGCGCCGCCGCTGCCGAAGACGTGTCCGGAGCTGAGGGCGACGCGAGCCTCGTCCAGGAACAGCTTCGCCGGTCCGGCGAGGTCGCTCACGACGCCGGGTCCGTCGGTGGGACGGTCGTCGTGCAGTCCCAGGCCTGTGCAGTCCAGCCAGGCGAGGTAGGTGCCCTGGGGCGGGACGTACCCCACGTCCGGGAGGTGCTCCTTCACCAGTTCGCCCAGCAGGCTCCGGTTGGCGTCGAGCCCGAGCAGCAGCTCGTCGAGCCAGTCGCCCGCGTCGCGGAACGCCGCCGTGTGGGCGAGGATGCCCAGATGGCTGGGGCCGTGGCCGACCTCCTCGGGCATCCGGCGCAGGTCCTCCGCGGCCTCGGTGCCGGCGATGGCCACGGCGGCCTTGAGGCCGGCCAGGTTCCAGGCCTTGGACGCGGAGGTCAGCGCGAAGCCGTTCTCCGAGCCGGGAACGCAGAGGAAGGGCGTGAAGACGGCGCCGGGCAGCACCAGCGGGGCGTGGATCTCGTCGGAGACCACCCGGACACCGTGTCTGCGGGCGAGCGCGGCGATCGCCTCGAGTTCCGCGCGGGTGTGGACGACACCGGTCGGGTTGTGCGGGTTGCTCATCAGGAACGCCGCGCGGCGGCCGTTCCGCCGTGCGCGTATGAAGGCGTCCTCGAGGCCGGCGAGGTCGATGCGCAGGTCGGGGCCGAGACGGGCTTCGACGACCTCCCGGCCGTCGTGCGTGACGAACGCGTAGAACGGAGGGTAGACGGGTGAGCAGACGACGACCGCGTCGCCGGGGCCGGTGACGAGGCGGAGGATCTCGACGATGCCCATCATCACGTCGGGCACGAGCGCCGTGTTCTCCACGCGCAGGCCGTCCCACCCCCATCGCGTGGCGGCGAAGGCGGCGAGGGCCTCGGCGTAGCCGGTGCCGTGGGGGTATCCGGTGTCTCCCAGCGCGACGGCCCGGTGCAGGGTGTCGGCGACCGCGGGTGCCAGGGGGACGTCCATCTCCGCCACCCACAGCGGCAGTACGTCCTCCGGGTGCGCGCGCCACTTCATGCTGGACCGCTGCCGCAACTGCTCCATGGACAACTGGACGAGCGGATCGGTCCGGCCGCCGTCGTCGGGCCCGGCGACTGCCTGGTGGGTGGACTCGCTCATGCGGTGCTCCCCTCGCCCGGGCGGACCGGGCCTCGGCGGTGCGGTGTGGTCGTCTGGCTGGACGGTACCCCGGCCCCCGTGTGCCGGTCAGCAGGTCATCGAGGGGTGCCGGCCCCCGCCGTCACGCGGAACCGTGCGGGTGGCTGCCGGACCGGCCGCCGGTGGGGCCGGCCCCGCGGGCCGTACGGCCGGGCCCTGTCGTCAAATTCCCGCCTGCCCCGCGACGCCTGGCACGCACTCCCGCCCCACCGGGCGAAAGCCCAAGTACGTCCAGTACGAGGACTTCCGCCCGGCACGCCGAGAGCACGCGCCAGACGCCGCGGAGCCGCCCTTCGGGCGACGACGGGAATCTGACGACAGGACCTACGGCGGTAGGTGTCAGCGGCTCCGCCAGCTCGCCCAGACGGCCGCCAGCTCCGCCTCGATCGCCGGTGCCACCGTGTCCAGCAGCCGCACCTGCGCCCCCGGTCCGGCCAGCTCCATGCGGTACGGGTGGTGCGGTCCGCGGGGACGGGAGCCGAGGCAGGTGACCGAGCCGATGACGCGGTGGGGGCCGAGGATGCCCGGGAGTTCGCGCAGGTCCGGCTCCGTCAGGTCCAGGTCCTCGACCAGCAGGTCGTGCCCGTCGTGGGTGACGTGTGCGGTCGCCCGTACGCTGCCGCCCCGCTCGCCGGAACGCCCCAGGACCAGGGTGTCCCGCCACAGCATCCGGGCCCCGGCCGCCAGCGCGACGTCCATCGAGCGTTCCACCCGGGCGCCGTCGCCGACCACGAACGGCTTGCCGTCCCAGACCAGTTCGCCGTCCTCGGCGATGTCGACCCGGGCCCGCCACCGTGAGGTGCCGCCGCGGTGGTCGTAGGCGACCAGGCCGGACGACTCGATCAGTTCCAGGCGGGCCCCGGGGCCGACCGAGATGCGCAGCAGCAGGTCGTCGCCCGCGAGCAGACCGGCCCGGGTGCCGACCAGGGCGATCCGTATCCGGTCGGGGGCCGGCAGCAGGGGGCGGGGGGCGAGGAAGGCGCCGGGGCGCAGTTCGCGGACGAGCTGGCGGCCGGCGCCCTCCCGCTCCACGGCGACGACCGTGGGGTCGGCCGGCTCGCCGCGGGCCACCGTGCCCCCGGTCACGAGTCGTGGCTGTGGCTGTGCGGTGCCATCGGTCCCGGGTCGGTGGGGACATGGGTGCCGGCCCGGTGGCGCGCGAGCAACGAGCGTACCCAGTCGGCGAGTTCGGCGATCGAGGCCGGGTCCTTCCTGGACAGCGCGAGGACCGGCAGACCGCCCCGGGCGTTTTGGGCGTCGGCGACCATGGCGTCCACGTCGACCTCGACATGCGGCGCCAGATCGGTCTTGTTGACGATCAGCAGGTCGGCGCCGGTGATGCCGGGGCCGCCCTTGCGTGCCACGTCGCCGCCGCCCGCGACGTCGATGCAGAACAGCTGGGCGTCGGCCAGGGCCGGGCTGAAGGTCGCGGTGAGGTTGTCGCCGCCGCTCTCCACGAGCACCAGGTCCAGCGGCCCGAACGCCTCCTCCAGGTCCTCGACCGCGTCGAGGTTGGCGCTGACGTCGTCGCGGATCGCGGTGTGCGGGCACGCGCCCGTCTCCACCGCGCGGATGCGCTCCGTCGGCAGCACACCGGCCGAGCGCAGGAAGCGGGCGTCCTCGTCGGTGTAGATGTCGTTGGTGACGACGGCCATGGCGAGTTCGCCGGCCAGCTCACGGCACAGCGTGGCCAGGATCGAGCTCTTGCCGGTGCCGACGGGGCCCGCGACGCCGAGTCGCAGGGCGCGCGGGGCGCGCGGGGTGCCGGACGGCCGGTGGTGGTGCTGGTCGGGCTGCTGGTCAGGCAAGGAAGAGTCTCCGTTCTCGGCGTGCGTGTTCGAGTGCCCACTGTTCGGTGAGCAGGGGGGTACGGGCAGGCAGTGCGGCCGGGTTCCGTACCGCGAGGGCCTCGTGCGCCGCGGCCGTGGCGTCCGGCTCGGCGGCGAGGATCCAGGCGACCGTGTCGAGGGGGTCGCCGGGCAGCAGCTTCAGGGCCGCCGAGGTGATCGTCTGGAGTTCGTCGTAGATCACGCCGTGCGCCAACTCCTCCTCGGAGACGTCCATGACGGCTCCGAGCGCGCCGAGCGTGACCGGCCGCAGCGGGCGCGGGCGGATCGACGACAGCGCGGTGACGGCCGGGTGGTCCGGGGCCAGCCGCCGCGCGAGCCGGTGCACCCCGCGGCCGAGCGTCGCCGACGCCTCCCGCAGCGGCGCCGCCGGGGTGCGGGCGGCGAGGGCCCGCTGCACGGGTTCGTAGTCCACCGGGTCCGCCCGGGCGGCCCGCAGGGCCAGGACGGCCGCGGCGGCCTCGGTGACGGCCGCGGTGCGCAGCCGGGCGCGCAGCAGCGCGGGCACGTCGTCGCGGGTGAGGCCCGCCGCGACGGCCGGTTCCAGTCCGGCGCTGTAGGTGTACGCGCCGACCGGGAGCCGGCCGTCGCCCAGCAGCAGGGGTGCCAGGCCCGGCATCAGAACATCGCGTACCGCTGGGCGAGCGGCAGTTCGGTGGCGGGGGAGGGCTCGACGAGCTCGCCGTCGATCCGGATGGCGAACGTCTCCGGGTCGACGTCGATGTCCGGCAGCGCCGTGTTGTTCGGCAGGTCCGCCTTGGTGAGGTGGCGGGTGGGCCGCACGGCCACCAACTCCCGTACAAGGCCGAGACGTTCGGCCAGGCCGTCCTCCAGGGCCGCCGGGGCGACGAAGCTGACCGACAGGTGCGGGGCGGCGCCGGCCGCGGCGGTGGGCCGCAGCAGGACGGGCTGGGTGGTGGGGATCGCGGCATTGGGGTCGCCGAGCGGCGCGTACACCACCATGCCGCCCTTGATCACTGCGGCCGGGCGGATGCCGAAGAAGGCCGGGTCCCACAGCACCAGGTCGGCGAGCTTGCCCGGCTCGACGGAGCCGACGACGTGGTCGATGCCGTGGGCGACGGCGGGGCAGATCGTGTACTTGGCGACGTAGCGGCGGGCGCGCTCGTTGTCGGCGGGAAGTTCGCCGCCCCGGTCGCCGAAGCGCCGCTTCATGGTGTGGGCGACCTGCCAGGTGCGGCAGACGACCTCACCGATGCGCCCCATGGCCTGGGCGTCGGAGGAGGTGATGGACAGGGCGCCGATGTCGTGCAGGACGTCCTCGGCGGCGATGGTGGTCGCGCGGATGCGGGACTCCGCGAAGGCCAGGTCCTCCGGCACCCGCGGGTTCAGATGGTGGCACACCATCAGCATGTCGAGGTGCTCGGCGACGGTGTTGACGGTGTGCGGAAGCGTCGGATTGGTCGACGCCGGAAGGATGTTGGGGTGGGAGGCGACGGTGATGATGTCGGGTGCGTGGCCGCCGCCCGCGCCCTCCGCGTGGAAGACGTGGATACCGCGTCCGGCGATGGCGGCGAGGGTGCCTTCGACGTAGCCGGCCTCGTTGAGGCTGTCGGCGTGCAGGGCGACCTGGAGGCCGTGGGCGTCGGCGGCCTTCAGCGCGGCGTCGATGGCGGCGGGCGTCGCGCCCCAGTCCTCGTGGACCTTGTAGCCGCCGGCGCCGCCGAGCGCCGCTTCGCGCAGACCGTCCTCGCCGACGGTCGAACCCTTGCCGAACAGCATGACGTTGAGCGGCACCCGGTCCAGCGAGCGGTGCATCATCGCGAGGTTCCACGGGCCGGGGGTGACCGTGGTGGCCTTGGACCCCTCGGTGGCGCCGGTGCCGCCGCCGATGACGGTGGTGGTGCCGGTGGCCAGGGCCTCGTGCAGGGCCTCGGGCATCAGGAAGTGGACGTGGGTGTCGACGGCTCCGGCGGTGAGGATGCGGCCCTCGCCGGACACCACGTCGGTGCCGGGTCCGATCACCAGGTCGGGGTGGACACCGTCGCTGATGTCGGGGTTGCCGGAGCGTCCGAGCGCCACGATCCTGCCCGCCCGGACACCGACGTCCGCCTTGACGACGCCCCAGTGGTCGAGGACGACGGCGTTGGTGATGACGAGGTCGAGGGCGCCGTCGGCGCGTGAGGCGGTGGCCTGGCCCATGGATTCGCGCAGGGACTTGCCACCGCCGAACACGGACTCGTCGCCGCCGAAGCAGCGGTCCTCCTCGACCTCGATCCACAGGTCGGTGTCGGCGAGGCGGACGCGGTCGCCGGTGGTGGGCCCGTAGAGCGACGCGTAGGCCGCGCGGGTCAGTTCTGCCATGTCACATGTCGTCCGTTCGTGCGGTCCGGGTGCCGGGCACGACGATGCCGGGCACCTCCCGGCGGCCGCCCAGTTCGACGAGGGTGACCTCGACGCCGACTCCGGGCTCGAAACGCAGGGACGTGCCGGAGGGAATATCGAGCCGGAAACCCTCGGCAAGAGACCGGTCGAAAGAAAGTGAGGGATTCGCGTCGGGGAAATGCAGATGTGATCCGAGCTGAATGGGGCGGTCGCCGTCATTCACCACGGTCATCTGAAGCCGTGCGCGGTTCTCATTGATGTGCAGTACGCCGGAACCGGTCCGGATCTCGCCGGGGATCACGGGATCGGCGAGGTGATCGTGACGAGCTTGCGCCCGTCCGGGAAGGTCGCCTCGACCTGGACGTCGTGCAGCATCTCGGGGACGCCTTCGAGTACTTCGGCGCGGGTGAGGACGGTGCGCCCCTCGGCCATCAGATCGCTGACGAGGGCGCCCTCGCGGGCCCGCTCCATCGCCCAGCAGGAAAGGAGCGCGACGGCCTCGGGGTAATTGAGGAGCACGCCGCGCTCCCGCCGGTCACGGGCGACCATTCCGGCGACGCTCAGCAGCAATTTCTCCGTGTCGGACGGAGTCAGAAGCATGGGAATCCTCCGTAGCGGGCAGTTGCCCGAATTCCGGAATCACTCCGGTCATGCTCCTCTTATAGGCCGCCCGATGCCGCTGTGGCAACTTTCACCGCACCGCGATAAGTCCCTTTCTATCCTTATGACCCGTCTTATACGGGCAAAGCAGACAAATTTTGGTCATGGAGGGAGTGGTGGAAGGACCGCCTCCGCCCGCGCTCACCGGAACGCCGCGTGTCCCGTGACTGCCTGCCCGACGACGAGCGTGTGCATCTCGACGGTGCCCTCGTAGGTCAGCACGGACTCCAGGTTGTTCATGTGCCGGATGACGGGATATTCCAGGGAGATGCCGTTCGCCCCGAGGACCGTGCGGGCGGTGCGGCAGATGTCCAGTGCCTCGCGCACGTTGTTGAGCTTGCCCAGGCTCACCTGCTCGGGCCGCAGCGTGCCGGCGTCCTTGCGCCGGCCCAGGTGCAGCGCCAGGAGCACGCCCTTGGTGTACTCGAGGTACATGTCGGCCAGCTTCTGCTGGGTCAGCTGGAACGCCCCGATCGGCTTGCCGAACTGGGTCCGCTCCACCGCGTAGGACTGGGCGGCGTACAGCGACGACCGGGCCGCGCCCATCGCTCCCCAGACGATGCCGTAGCGGGCCTCGTTGAGGCAGCCGAGCGGGCCCTTCAGACCCCGGACCCCGGGGAGCACGGCGTCCGCGGGAAGGCGCACCCCGTCCAGGACCAGCTCGCTGGTGACCGAGGCGCGCAGGGACAGCTTGTGCTTGATCTCCGGGGCCGAGAAGCCCGGGGAGTCGGTGGGCACCACGAAGCCGCGCACCCCCTCGTCGGTCCCGGCCCAGACCACGGCCACGTCGGCCACGCTGCCGTTGGTGATCCACATCTTGCGGCCGTCGAGGACCCAGTCGTCGCCGTCGCGCCGCGCCCGGGTGCGCATGCTGCCGGGGTCGGAGCCGACGTCGGGCTCGGTGAGGCCGAAGCAGCCGATCGCCTCACCGGCGGCCATGGACGGCAGCCACTGCCGCTTCTGCTCCTCGGTGCCCCACTTCCAGACGGCGAACATCGCCAGCGAGCCCTGCACGGAGACCAGCGAGCGGATACCGGAGTCGGAGGCCTCCAGTTCGAGGCAGGCCACGCCGTACTCGGTGGCCGACATGCCCGCGCAGCCGTAGCCCTCCAGGTGCATGCCGAGCACGCCCAGCGCGCCGAGCTCCTTGGCCAGGCCGCGGATGTCGGGGATGGCGCCCTGCTCGAACCAGTCCGCCACGAAGGGGTCGACGCGCTGGCCGCAGAGCTGGCGCACCGAGGCGGCCACCGCCTTCTCCTCGGGGGTGAGCAGGTCGTGCAGGCCGGCGGGGTCGCGGGGGTCGAGCGGGGGCAGTTTGGCCGGTGCGTTCATGCGGTCTTCTCCTGTGGCGGATCAGTGGGTCGGGTCGGTGAGCCAGCGGCGTACGTCGTCGCTGTGCTCGCCGAGACGGGGCGGCGGCCGGTAGCCGGTGACCGGGGTGGCCGAGTAGGTGACGGGGTGCCGGATCTGAGGCGGCGACGAGGGGCCGACCCGGACGGTCGGTTCGAGGCCGAGCGACTCGGCCAGGGCGATGCCGTCGGCGACGGTGCCGACCCGTCCGGCCGGAACACCGACCGCGGTGCACCGCTCGATCCAGGTCTCGACGGTCTCGCGCGTCAGGTGTTCCTCGAGCGCCGGGACGAGCTCGCGGCGGTTGCGCACACGGGCCGGGTTGGTCGCGAAGCGTTCGTCGTCGGCCAGGTCCGGCGCGTGCAGCACCTCGGCCAGCCGGCGGAACTGCCCGTCGTTCCCGCACGCCATGGCCAGCAGGCCGTCCGCGCAGCGCAGTGTCTCGTACGGGGCGATGGACGGGTGCGCGTTGCCCATCCGTGCCGGGGCGCGGCCGGTGGCCAGATACGCCGAGGCCTGGTTCGCCAGCGAACCCAGCAGGCTGGACAGGAGGTTGACCTCCACCCGCTGGCCCTGCCCGCTCCGCTCGCGGGCCCGCAGCGCCGCCAGGATGCCGATGGCCGCGTCCTTTGCGGTCAGCACGTCGACCAGGGCCACGCCCACCTTCTGCGGGTCACCCTCGGGGTCGCCGGTGATGCTCATCAGACCGCCCAGCGCCTGGACGAGGAAGTCGTAGCCCGCCAGTGCCGCGCCGCCGTGGCGGCCGAAGCCGGTCACCGAGCAGTACACGACGCCCGGGTTCGTGCGGCGGACGGATTCGTAGTCGAGTCCCCGAGCGGCGAGTGCGCCGTCCTTGAAGTTCTCCACCAGGACGTCGGCCCGCCCGGCCAGTGTCCGGGCCAGCCGGAGGTCCTCCGGGTCGGACAGGTCGAGGGTCACGGACCGCTTCGAGCGGTTGGCGCACTCGAAGTAGCTGCTGGTGTTGTCCGTCCACGGCGGACCCCAGGCACGGGTGTCGTCGCCGGAGCCCGGGCGCTCCACCTTGATGACGGTGGCCCCCAGGTCCGCCAGCATCACCGAGGCCAGCGGGCCGGCCAGGACACGGCTGAAGTCGGCGACGACCAGGCCGTGGAGCGGCGCCGCGGGCGGATCGACGGGCATGACCATTCTCCGTTCGCTCGGGACGGGACGACCGTACGGAGAAGGCGCGGATCTCTCATTGGATAAACTGCACCTCGCAGGGCCCGTATTGGACAGATCGCACAGGAGCACTCGTGACGGTTCTCGCGCAGGAGCACCCGTGACGGTTCCGACGGTGGCCTCTCTGTGCCGGGTCCTCGGTACGGATCTCGCGCCGGCCGAGGGGTTCGCCGCCTCGACGCGGGAGGTGTCGGCCGTGCACATCAGCGAACTGCTCGACCCGACCGGCTATCTGAACGGCGGGGAGCTGCTGCTGACGACGGGCCTGTCCCTGCCCCGGAACAAGCTCGGCTGCGAACGGTACGTCGGCCGCCTGGTCGAGGCCGAGCTGACCGCGCTGGCCCTCGGCCTCGGCCCGGTGCACACGGAGGTTCCGGCGCCGCTCCTGGCGGCCTGCCGGAAGCTGGGACTGTGCCTGCTCACCGTTCCGCCGCCCACGCCGTTCCTGCGCATCACGAAGGCCTACTGGGCCGCCGTCTCCCGCACGGCCGAGCAGCACCTCAAGGACGTCCTGGCGACGCAGCGGGCGCTCGTCGACGCGGCCGCCTCCGCCGACCCGGTCG
The DNA here is from genome assembly GCF_053598035.1 of Streptomyces sp. NPDC001204. Lineage (NCBI taxonomy): Bacteria > Bacillati > Actinomycetota > Actinomycetes > Kitasatosporales > Streptomycetaceae > Streptomyces > Streptomyces sp. NPDC001204. The sequence continues at coordinate 70,846 of NZ_JBSFJL010000010.1, forward strand.
CCACGGTCCTGCGCACCCTCGGCCGGTCGCTCGATGCCTGGGCGGCGGCCTACACACCGGCGGGCGAGGTGGACCAGGTGTTCCCCGCCGGAGCCGCCGAGCAGGCAGCGCGGGTACGCGGGGAGATCGTGCGGCTGGAGGGCGCCGGAGCGCACTCCGCCGCCTCGTTCGCGACCGGGTCGGGAGCGGTGATCGTGTTCCCGCTGGCCGGGCACGAGCGGGCCGCGGGGTTCCTCGCGGTCGGCACCTCGGCGCCGCTGGATCCCACGAGGCGCAGAGCCGTGCTGACGGCGTCGGCGTTGCTGAGCCTGGACGCGGTGCGCGGTTCGCGTGCCGAATCCGTGGCCGACGAAGGAGAGCGCTGCGTCGGACTGCTGGTCGACTTCGGGCACCTGGACGCCGCGCGGAGGCTCGCGGGCGCGGTACGGGCACCGAGCCCGTCGGACCACGTCCGCGTCCTGGCGATGAGGGGCCGGGCGAGCGACATCCTCACCGGAGTGGTCCGCCGCTGGTGCCCGGAGGCGATCGCCGTCCGGACGGACGACCGAGCGGCCTGGTTCCTGGTCCCCGCGGACCATCCCCCGACCGCGTGCCTGGAGGACGCGGTGCGGCGGGCGGACGCCGACGCCGCGGCCGTCCTGACGGAGGTGGTCCCGGTCGGGCGGGCACCGGCCGTCCGCGCGGTCGCCGCCGCGACGCTGGCGGACCTCGCCCCGGGAACCCGGCTGCTCGCCCGCCCCTCGACGGGACCGTACGGCGGCGATCCGGCCGCGCGCACGGCCGCCGCCTGCGACCGGCTGACCGATGTCCTGCGCCAGGCCCTCGTCGGCTACCTGCGCCATCACGGCCAGTGGGAGGCGGCCTCCCGCGCGCTCGGCGTCCACCGCAACACGCTCCGGCACCGCGTCTCGCGCTGCCAGGCGCTGCTCGGCGTGGATCTCACCGACCCGGACGTCACCGCGGAACTGTGGCTGCTCCTGCGTCGCCGCGGCATGGCGTAGGGACGGCCGGGACGTCCCGCGCGCGGTCGTGGGTGCCGGCCCGCCGCCGAGGCCGCGCTCTTTCGGGAAAACCACCGGCGGAAACGTGAACTGGCGTGCACAGCAGGGCTTTCGGAACGTAGTTTGTCGTTGGACAACCCGCGAGACGGAGAACGGACGGTACCCATGACCCACCCCGCGACGAGCCCCGACCCGGCGGCGCACCAGAAGATCGACACGACGGTGCCGCACTCGGCTCGGATCTGGAACTACTGGCTGGGTGGCAAGGACAACTACGCCGTCGACGAGGAGGCCGGTGACGCCTACACCGCCGTCTTCCCCGGCATCGTCACCATCGCCCGCAGCAGCCGCGGCTTCCTGCGCCGCAACATCGCCTACCTGGTCGCCGAGGCGGGCATCCGGCAGTTCCTCGACATCGGCACCGGCCTGCCGACGGCCGACAACACGCACGAGGTCGCCCAGCGCATCGCCCCCGAGGCCCGGATCGTCTACGTCGACAACGACCCGATGGTCCTGGCCCACGCGCGCGCCCTGCTCTACTCCACCCCGGAGGGGGCGACCGCCTACGTCGACGCCAACGTGCTGGACCCGGACCGCATCCTCGCGGCCGCCGCCGACACGCTGGACTTCAGCCGTCCGATCGCCCTCATCCTCAGCAACATCCTTGGCCACGTGGCCGATTACGACCAGGCGCGCTCCATCGTCTCCCGGCTGCTGGACGCACTGCCGTCCGGCAGCTACCTCTCCATCAACGACGGTTCCCTGGGCACCGACCCGGACTTCGAAGCGGCCCAGGAGGGCTACAACAAGAGCGGCGCCATCCCGTACAACCTGCGCACCGTCGACCAGATCACGGCGTTCTTCGACGGACTGGAGTTCGTGGAGCCCGGGGTCGTCTCGGTTCCGCACTGGCGTCCGGACCCCGAGGCACCCGCCGCGGCGCCCGTCGCCGAGCACGGGGGCCTCGCGCGCAAGCCGTGACACCCGTACGAGCCGTCCCGCGGCCGTGACCGAAGCACCCGCTCCGGCGGTTCGGTCACGGCCGCGCCCGTTGGGCCCGGGGGAGATCAGGGCCGAAGCGGAGCGCCGCCTCGGGTGAACCTCAGGCGGCCCGGTCCTTGCGCAGGAAGCGGCGCAGCCGCCGCAGCGGCCAGGTGTTGATCACATCGTCCGGGGTCAGCCATCCGCGTTGGGCCGTGCCGATTCCGTAGCGCAGGTAGGCGAGGTGGAGGAGGGAGTGGGCGTCGGAGTCGACGGCGAACTTCGCGCCGTGGCTCCTGGCCCGCAGGATGTCCTCGTCGCCCAGGTCGAGGCGGTCCGGCTGGCCGTTGATCTCCAGTGCCGTGCCGGTGCGGGCGCAGGCGGCGAACACCTCGTCGAGGTCGGCGTCGATGCCCGGCCGCCTGCCGATCAGACGGGTGGTCGGGTGGCCGATGACATGGACGTGGGGGTTCTCGCAGGCGCGCACGAGCCGCCGGGTCATCGCCTCGCGGTCGAGCCCGAAGTGCGAGTGCACCGAGGCCACGCAGATGTCGAAGCCCGCGAGGAACTCGCCGGGCCAGTCCACGTCCCCGTCCGGGCCGATGTTGAGCTCGGTGCCGTGCAGCAGCCGCATCCCGTGGTGCCGGCCGTCCAGTGACCGCACCCGCTCGCGCTGGGCGAGGATCTTCTCCTCGGTCATGCGCTGCATGGCGAGGCCGGGCGCGTGGTCGGTGACCGCGTAGTACGCGTAGCCGCGGTCGGCGGCCGCGGCCACCATCTCCTCCAGCGGGGCGAGACCGTCGGTGAGGTCGGTGTGGGTGTGCAGGTCACCCCGGACGTCGTCCTCCGTGACCACCTCGGGCAGCTCGCCGCGCAGGCCGGCCTCGATCTCGCCCCGGTCCTCGCGCAGCGTGGGCGGGATCCACGGCAGGCCGAGCCTCGCGTACACCTCGTCCTCCGAGCGGGAGGCGACCCGCTCTCCGCTCTCCGCGTCGAACAGGCCGTACTCGGAGAGCTTCAACCCCAGGTGGACGGCGATGGTCCGGGTGCGGATGTTGTGCGCCTTGGAGCCGGTGAAGTACTGCATCCCGGCGCCCCAGGAGTCCGGTCGCACCACGCGCAGGTCGACCTGGACGCCCGTGACGGTACGGATCGAGGTCTTCTTCGCGCCGTGCGCGACGACCTCGGCGGTGGAGGGAAGTTCGGTGAGCGCGTCCATGAAGGGCGCCGACCGGTCGGCGGCGACGAGGACGTCGATGTCCCCGATGGTCTCCCTCATGCGGCGCAGCGACCCCGCGTACGCGCACTGCGCACACCCGGTGATCCGGGAGAGTTCGGCGACGATCTCCTCGGCGGACTCCATGGCGGTGCCCAGCAGGATCCGCTCCCCGGCCTGCTGCATCAGGGCGATGCCGTGCAGGATGTTCTCCTCGGTCCTCTTCCCGAAGCCCTTCAGATCGCGCAGCTTCTCCGCCTTGATCGCGTCGGCCAGCTCGGCCACCGAGGAGATGTGCAGGTCCTCGTAGAGGGTCATCGCCTTCCTGGGCCCGAGGGTGGGAATGGTGATCAACTGCCGTACCCCCGCCGGAATCCTGGCCCGCGTCTCCTCCACCACCGTGACGTTGCCGGTGCGGAGATACTCGACGACCTTCTCGGCGATCGACCTGCCCACGCCCGGGATCTCCTTCAGACCCGCGACATCGAGGCGGGAGACGTCGGCGGGGTGGCCGCCGATCGCGCGGGCGGCCTTCTCGTAGGCCCGCGCCTTGAACGCGTCGCCTCCGGTGATGGCGATGAGGTCCGCGTACTCCTGGAGGAGCGCCTCGACCTCCTCGTTGGCCCGAACCACGTCTCCCAGTCTAGGAACCGACCCGTCCGGCGGGCCAGGTGCGACGATGACTGCGGGGGGCGAGCCCGACGGCCCGCTCACCCTCCGGCCTTGCAGGGAAAGAAGCGCCATGTCCGAAGCCGCCCAGCCGGCCGAGGCTCTCGTGCGGGCCGCCCGCGCGGCCGGCGTCGGAGACGAACGGCTGCTCCGGGCCCTGCGCGCGACGCCCCGGGCGGCGTTCGTGCCCGCCGTCCACCGCGCGGACGCCTACCGCGACGTGCCCCTTCCGATCGGCCACGGACAGGTGACCACCCAGCCCTCGCTCTCCGCCATGATGATCGACGGCCTCGGCCTGAGCGGGGACGAGCACGTCCTGGAGATCGGTACCGGACTCGGCTTCCAGACCGCGCTGCTCGCCGCACTGGTCACCGACGTCGTGACCGTCGAGATGCGGCCGGACATCGCGGAGCAGGCACGGCGCAACCTCGCCGGTCAGGGCCTGCGGAACGTCGAGCTGCGCGTCGGGGACGGCAGCGGCGGGGTGCCGGACCGCGCTCCCTACGACGCGGTCGTCGTGTCCGCCGCCTTCCCGGAGGTACCCGCGCCGCTGGTCGCGCAGCTGCGTCCGGGCGGGCGTCTCGTGCAGCCCATCGGGTCCGGCGGCCGGGAGCAGGTCGTGTCCTTCCTGCGCACCGCGCGGGGACTTGAGCCGCGGCGGACCCTCACACCCGCGTGCTTCGTACGCCTGCGAGGGCGGTACGGCTTCTCCTCCTGAGCCCTTGGACCGCGGGGCCGACGGGAGGTCACTGCTCCACGACCCGCACCACGGCGAGCGTGATGTTGTCGGGCCCGCCGGCCTCGATGGCTGCCTTCCACAGTTCGAAGGCCGCCCGGCCGTCGTCGAACTCCCGCAGCAGGTCGTCCAGGACGTCGTTCGGCACCGGGTCGGTCAGACCGTCGGTGCAGATCAGGTACCGGTCGCCCGGGGCGAGGGGACAGGCCGTCACATGGGGGGTGACGGCGTGGTACCTCAGGCCGCCGCCCAGGGCCTGGGTCAGGAGCGACGTCGTGCGCTGCCCCGGCGGGGGCGGAGGGTTGTCGTCCACGCTGACCTGGAGCAGCCCGTCCCGGGGCGCGGCGAAGATCCGGCTGTCGCCCACGTTGAACGCCAGCAGCGATCCGGGCAGGACGACGGCGCCCGCGACGGTGGTGCCCATCGTGGCCGGTCCGTCGCCTTCCGCGGCCGCGTACACCCGGCGGTTGCAGGCGTGCAGCACCTCGCGGACGCCGTCCTCGTCGGTCAGGCCGGGCCCGGCCTGAGCGAGCAGCCGGACCACCAGGGCACTGGCCACGTGGCCTCCGGGCTGGCCGCCGATCCCGTCGGCGACCGCGACGACGAGGGGCGTCCCGAGGGGGAACACCAGCGTCTGCGGATTCTCGGTCATCGTGGCGCACAGGGTCCACGGCCCGGCGACCAGGCTGTCCTCGTTGTGCTCGCGGATCAGTCCCGGATGGCTCAGCGCACTCACAGCGACGTACGTCATCACAGGTCACCGCCTTCCCCTGCGCGTCGGGGCGGATCGTGCGCCGAGACCATTGTCGTGTGGCCGGCCGGCCGGTGCAGCCCGGGCAGCCCGGTCCCCGGTGTGGGGCGGCAGGCCGGTCGGATCGGTGCGAGACTGACCAGGTGGGTGACTGGCGAGCCGGCCGGGAGCTTGCCAGGAGGTTGCCGCGAGCGACTTCGAACGTCGGGCCGTCGGCGAAGAGGCCCGTCCTGCCGCTCCGCGGCACAAGCCCGACCCCGACCCCGGCCTGCCGCACCCGTGAGGACCCGGGACATGAAGCAGAATCACACAGCCGCAGCAACCGGTGCCGCGCCCGAGCTGGAGGCCCGGCTGAGTCGGCTGGAAGCACAGACGGCGACGCTGGCGGAGGCCGTACGGGCGCTCGCCCGCGGTCTGGAGAACATCCCGTCACAGGACAACCCGCCCAGGGAGGCGGCCCAGGGAGCGCGCCTCGCCCACGAGCTCCTGCTCGCCCAGGGACTGTAGACCCCGCGCCGCCCGCACGGGTGGGCGCGGGGCGACGGGGCAGCCGGGAGCGACCATGAGACTTTCCTTCCTCGAACCTCTGTACAAGCAGTCCGGTCCGTTCGCGTCGGTGTATCTGGACACCTCCCGCGACAGCGCCGTCGCGGACCCCGACACGGCCATAGCACTGCGGTGGCGGCATCTGCGGGACGCCCTGATGTCCGAGGGGGCGGACCGGAACACCATCACCGCGGTGGCCGACCTGGTGGGCAGCGACACGGAGGTGCCCGGCCCGCACGGGCAGGCGGTGTTCACCGCGCACGGCCACGCGGCCCTGCTGGACGAGCTGCCGCTGCCGCCCACACGGGACACGGCGCACTTCGGAACGCTGCCGGACACCATGCCGCTGATCGTCCAGCACGCGCCCGGGATCCCGTACCTGGCGGTGCACGTCCGCTACGGCGGACGTCACTCCACGGACGCGACCGGCACCGTGCGCGTCGACGCCGAGGCCGGCATCTGGCCGCTGACCAAGGTCGCGCCCGGGCACCGCATGCACGAGGAGATCCCGGTGGGCGACTGGCCGCGGGCGGCCCAGGTGATCGGCCGCGAACTGGAAGGCCACGCACGGCGCACCGACTGCGAGGCGGTGGTCGTCGCGGGAGACGTCTGGGCCCGCGGAATCCTCGTCAACCGGCTCCCCCCGCCCCTGCGCGGACATGTCACCACGGTGGAGGGCACGGGCGAGTCGGTGCCGGGGCGGGCCCTGCTGGAGCAGCGGCTCGAAGGTCTCTTCAGCGGACGCATGGCCGCGCACGACCGGGGCCTGCTGGACGTCTTCCTGGCCCAGCGGGCGCACGGCGGAGCGACCGCCGAGGGGCTTTCCGCCGCCGTGTCGGCCCTGCAACGGGGCCGGGTGAAGGCTCTGTTCCTCAACAACCACCCCGAGTCGCCGCTGCGCCTGTGGGTCGGCCCGGAACCCGGCCAACTCGCCATGACTGAAGAGGAGTTGCGCTCCTACGGTGTACAGGACGTGCGTGCGGAGCGCGCCGACGCGGCGCTGACCCGGGCGCTGGTCGGCACGAGGGCGGAACTGGTCCTGGTGCCCGAGCGGGAGTTGCGGCTGCACGAGGGCGTGGGCGTCCTGCTGCGCTACCCGCTGCCCCGGAACGGCCCCGGCGCACCAGGGGCGCGACGGCTGTGATCGTCAGCGTGCCGCGCGGCCCCACTGCGGTCCGACCCTGCGCCACTCCGCTTCCCAGGCGCGGGCGCGGCGCCGGTCGAGCGCGGCGCGGACCGCGCAGCATCCGCCGCCGGCGGCACCCGCGAGGGCGAGCGACACCAACGCGCCCGTGGCGGCCGCCTGCGACGCGGCCTCGGACGGGGTCAGGGGCGGGGGTGTGACCCGGTGGTGCTGATCGGTCCACACCGCGATCCGGTCGCCCGCCGCGAGGGTGGGCGCGACCAGGGTCCGGTCCTCGTGCCGGGTACCGTCCGGAGCCGTCCAGCGGACGGTGCCCACGACCCGGTCGTCCGGCGTCGTCACACTGTCGCCGCCGGGCTGAGCCGAGCGGACCAGGACGGCGGTGGCCGGGTGCCGCTCCACCTGCTGCCGGGCGAGGCCGTCCGCCGTCGCCTGTCCGACGACCACGCCCGCCAGGGGAGCGCCCACCGCGACGACGGCACAGGTGGCCAGCAGGACCCAGCCCTCGATCACGTCCTCGCGCCGGCGCATCGGGTTGCTCCGCCACCGCCACAGCGGACGCCGGACGGGTTTGTTCGCCCTCATCGCTGCTCCCTTCGGCCCTTCGACCACCCCCCGGGTCCTCCGACCACCCCCGACGCGCCGAGCGGACGGTCGCCCGCACGGCTTCCTCCATCCCAGCGTGACAGCCTCGCGGGCCGCCGTCCTGGGGCCGCCCGACGCGGTCACACCGGCCGTTCGTCCCCGCCGGGGCGGGACCTCGGGCCCACCGTCCGGCACGCACCGGGCCGGTCGGCCCACAGCCGCCGCGGCTCGAACGCGCGAGACTGGAAGAGAGCGCCGAGTACCGAGTACGCCGAGTACCGAGTGCTGAGTACAAGCAGTGCGAGAACGGCGTCCTGACCATCACGGTCCCGGTCCCGGAGGAGAAGACGGGCACCAGGGCCATCCCGGTGCGGCACGCCTGAGCAGGGGCGATCCGCCGCACCCGCGGTGCGCGGCCGGTGTGACGCCGACCGCGCACCCGCGGGGGAGAACAGGGGGAGAGGCAGGCGCGGGGTACAGGGAAGGTGACCGTCATGCTGAGACCTGTCGTGGCCGGCCTGGACGGCTCGCGCGAGAGCCTCGCCGCGGCCCACTGGGCGGCCAGGGAAGCCCTCCGGCGAGGGCTGCCGCTCCGGCTGGTGCACGCCTGGGAAGGCCTGCCCGACACCGCGGGGAGAGCGGACCTGCCCGAGGTGCGGGTGCCGCAGTCCCGTGCGCGTCGGATGCTGCGGGACACGGTCGCCCAGCTCAGCGAGTCGTACCCGCGGCTGGACCTGTCCGGCGAGCAGGTGCGCCGGCAGCCGGGTCCCGCGCTGCTCGACGAGGCGGAGGACGCCGAACTGCTGGTCATCGGCAGCCAGGGGCTCGGCGCGGTCGGCGGCTTCGTCCTGGGCTCGGTGGCCATGGCGACCGCCGTGCACGCCGAGCGGCCCGTCGTCCTCGTACGGGCGGGCGAGACCGCGGAGAGCGAACATCTGCCGGACGTCTTCGGACGTCCCTCGACGCGGACCGCGCACCGTGACGTGGCGGTCGCCGTCGACACCGACGGCCCCTGTGACGACCTGCTGGACTTCGCGTTCCGCGCCGCCGAACTGCGCAGGGCGCCCCTGCGCGTGGTGCACGCCTGGCACGTGCCGCTGACCCACGGGCTGCCGGACGCGCGGACCCGGGGATCGCTCCGGCAGGAGGCGGAACGGGAACTCGCCGCGCTGCTGGAGCCCTGGCGGCAGAAGTTCCCCGCCGTGTACGTGACCGAGACCCTGTACGAGGGCCGCCCGGCCCACGTTCTGCCGCGCGCCGTGAGCGGGTCGGGCCTGCTGGTGGTGGGCCGCCGCAGGAAGTATCCCGTGATCGCGCACGCGGGTCCGGTCGCGCACGCCCTCGTCCACCACGTCACCCGCCCGGTCGTGCTCGTGCCCCACGACTGACAGGCCCTGACAGGCAGGGGACGACCGCCACGACCGATGTGGCCCCGCGGACCGTGGGGCCGTGTCCACGACGCGGACGGTGGGGCCGTGTCCACGACGCGGACGGTGGGGCCGTGTCCACGACCCGCGGGCTTCACCGGCCGCCGCCGAGGAGGCGACGGCGACGGCGCGATGCGCTCAGCGCGGTTCGGTCAGCGCCGGACCGTTCGTCAGGTCGCACTCGACGTCGACGACTCCCTCGACGGCCCGCACCAGACGGGCGGCCACGGGCACCAGCGAGGTGTCCCGGATCCGGCCGGTGAGCGTGACCACGCCGTCGCGGACGCCGACGTGGATCGGTTCGAGCGGCGCGGGGAAGAGGTAGGAGACGATCTCCCGGCGGACCTCCTCGGCGAGGTCGTCGTCCGACCGCAGGAACACCTTCAGCAGGTCGCCCCGGCTGACCATGCCCTCCAGCATTCCCTCGCCGTTGACGACGGGCAGCCGCTTGACCCGGCGCTGGGCCATGATGCGCGCGGCCTCGGCGAGCGTGGCGTCGGAGTGGACGGTGACCGCCGGCGACGTCATCAGCTCCTCGGCCGTCACCGCGCCCGCCTTGGCCAGGTCGGGCAGCCGGCGCAGCTGGGTGAACCGGTCGGGGTCGCTGTCCCGGAACTCCTCCTTGGGCAGCAGGTCGGCCTCGGACACGACACCGATCACGCGTCCCTCGCCCGCCAGCACCGGAAGGGCACTGACCTTCCACTGCGCCATCAGGTTGATCATCTCCTTGAACGGGGCGTCACGGCCCACGGCCACGACGGTGTGCGTCATGACGTCGCTCACGATGTGCGGGCTGCCGTGCACGGTCTCCTCCTCGGGACGTCGGATGCGGGTGCGGGCGGATTCACCTGCCCCCGCTGCCGTAGGGGGCGTACAGGTCGAGCAGCCGGATGCGGGCCGCCTGCAGCCGGTGGGCGACCACTCCGCCGACCCAGACGGCGACGGCGCGACCGAACTCGGGATCCTCCCCGCACACCTTGCGCACGGCCTCGGCGTCGAACTCGTAGGCCCGCACCGGGCTCGTGGCCTCGGCGCCCAGCTGCCAGACATGGGGCGGGAAGTGCCAGGACCAGCCGACCAGTTCGCCGTGGCCCAGCGATTCGATGACGGCGGCGCTCCGGCCCGGGACGTGCAGGTCGAGGGCGACGGTGCCGGTCCGGATGATCCAGAACCGGTCGGCGTGCCGGCCCTCCTGGAACAGACGGGCCCCCATGTCGAAGGAGGTCTCGCGGGCGAACCGCATGAGCCGCGCACGGTGCTCGGCCGGAAGGGCCGCGGCCCGGGTGGTGGTGGAGGTCATCGCTCCGGCTCCTCTCGTTCCTGCCGCCTCGCTCGGTCGGCGGGTTCGTCGTGCGGCGTGCCGGTGGGCCCGGCGACCGTGCGGCCGGGCCCGCCGAGGGGCCCGAACAGGGCGTCGAGTCCGCTCCTGGCCAGGCCCGCGGTGGTGGGGCTGTCCGGCAACGTCCCCCCTCCGGGATGGCAGTCGTCCCGCTCCGGGACGCCGCCGCGCTGCTGTATCCAGCCTGGTCCCGTACGGCCCGCGCCGCCACGGGCCGCTCGGGCCCGCCGGGGGGCCCTTCGGCCCCAAATGGCGCCCGGCGGGCCGTCGTCGCACGCCGCGGGGACGTCCGTCAGGCGGTCGCGGGACCGGCCAGCTCGACGATGTCGTCTGAGGCCACGTCGTGCAGCCGGATCGCGAGGTCCTCCAGGGCCCTGCTGACGGCGAGTTCGTCCCCGATCTCGGGAATCGGACGGTCGATGGGGTTGCGCCGGGCCACGCCCCGACCGGTGACCGTCGACGTGTCGCGGGTGCTGAGGACGGCACGTGCGTGGGTGTCGTCGCCGTCCTCGGTGATGTAGATCTGCACGGTCCACTGCTTGGCTTCCATCGTGACCACTTCCGTGCGAGTTCCGTACGAGACTGTCCCGCCACTTCTCACCTTGCGCGCACGCCCGCGGCCGCGCCAGAGCCGAAAGGCCCGCTCCGGGGCCGCGCCTGAGCCGGTGGCCGGACGGCGGCCGGGGCCGGGGTTCACGGGGCGAGCGAGAAGTAGTTCTCCTCCTCCTGCGCGAAGTGCAGGCGCAGCACCGTGTGCAGGCCGTAGAGGCACGCGAGCAGGTCCTCGGACTGCTCGGGTGCCAGGGTGCCCTCGGTGTCGGCCAGCGTGAGGTGCGTGGCGACGCGCCGCGAGAGCCGTTCGATCTCGGCGTGGGCCCGGCTCATGGTGGCGGTCGCCTCGGGGCCGCCGAGTGCGGGCATCAGCGCCGGGTAGAGCTGGTGTTCTTCGGCGTACTCGTGGGGCAGCAGCCGTTCGGTGAGCAGCCGGTGCACCTCGCGCACCGACGCCAGGGCGTCCGGGCCGGGGCGTTCGGCGAGCCGGGCCGCGGCCGAGCGCACCGCCTCCAGGACGTCCTGAAGGTCGTCGTGCTCGGCGGCGAAGCGCTCGATGAGGGCCTGAGTGGAGGGTTCGAGCGCCGGCTGGGCCGCCCGGTCCGTGCGCAGGGCGCGCAGCGCGTTGAGGATCACCACGACGTCGATCCCCTCCTGGAGCAGGGCGCCCACCGCGGGCGGCAGCAGCCCGAAGGCGGCCGCGGCCATGGCGGCCAGGGACATCAGCATGCCCCCGAGGGCGCTCTGCACCGCGATGCGCCGTGCGCGCACCGCGACCGCGGCCGCGTCGGCCAGCCGGTCCAGGCGGTCGGTGGTCAGGACGATGTCGGCAGCCTCGGAGGAGGCGGTGGATCCGCGTGCGCCCATCGCCACACCGACGTCCGCGGCGGCGAGCGCCGGTGCGTCGTTGACGCCGTCCCCCACCATCACGGTGACCGCGCGCTCCTGCTCCGCGCGGACCGCGGCCACCTTGCCGGCCGGGGAGAGTTCGGCGCGCACGCCGTCGAGTCCGAGGACGGCGGCGGCCTCACGGGCGGGCTCGGGCCGGTCCCCGGTGAGCATGACGATCCGTTCGATGCCCGCAGTGCGCAGCCGGCGCAGCGTCCGTGGGGCGTCGTGCCGCACCGGGTCGCGCAGGAGCACGGCACCGACGGGCCGGCCCTCGACCGTGAGCCAGGCCACCGCGGCGCCGTCCAGCATCGCCCGGTTCTCGACCGCCCGGGCCCACGCGGGAGCCTCCGTACCCGCGGGCAGCCGGCCGATGGTCGCCCCGCGCTCGCCGACGACGCCGGAGATCCCCCGGCCGGCCTCCTCCGACACCTCCAGCGCCACGCCCGGGTCCAGTCCGCGCTCGTGCGCCGCGTCGACGATGGCCCGCGCCAGGACGTGCGGCGAGTACTGGTCGAGGGTCGCCGCCAGGTGCAGTACGTCTGCGGGCTTCCAGCCGGGCGCCGCGGTCACGTCGACCACGCGCGGCCGGCCGCCGGTGAGCGTGCCGGTCTTGTCGAGCAGCAGCGTACGTGCCCGCCCCAGGTTCTCCAGGGCGCCGCCGTCACGGACCACCACGCCGAGCCGGGAGGCCCGGGACAGGCCGGAGACGATCGCGACCGGAGCGGCGAGCAGCAGGGGGCACGGCGTGGCGACCACGAGGACCGCCACCGCCCGCACCGCGGACCCGCTGAGCAGCCAGGCCAGTCCGGCGGTCGCCACGGACAGCGGCAGGAACCAGGCCGCGTAGCGGTCGGCCAGGCGGACCAAGGGGGCCGTCTCCGCGCCCGCCTGCCGGGCCAGCCGCACGATCTCGGCGTACGTGCTGTCCTGATCGGTCGCCGCGGCCCGCAGCTCGAAGGCGTCGCCCGCGTTGACCACACCGCTGCGCACCTCCTGACCCCGCGCACGCTCGACGGGCGTGGCCTCCCCGGTGAGCACCGACTCGTCGAGCACGGCCAGGGCGTCCACCACCCTGCCGTCCACGGGGACGACCTCGCCCGGGCCCACCACCAGCAGGTCGCCGACGCCGACCTCGGAGAGCGGCACCGTGCGAACGACGGTCCCGGTACGGCGGCGGGCCGTGCGCGGCGCGTGCTCCAGCAGGGCGACCAGGTCGTGGGAGGCACGTCGCTCGGCCGCGGCCTCCAGGGTGCGGCCCGTGGCGAGCATCAGCGCGATGAGCGCGCCGGCGAGGAACTCGCCGACCGCCAGGGTGCCGCCGAGCGCCAGTACCGCGATCAGGTCCACGCCCGTACGGCCCTGGCGGAGCGCGGCCACGACCCAGCCCAGTGCGGGCACGACGGCGGCGACGGTGCCGAGCCCCCAGCACACGTCGGCCAGCCCGGTGTTCCCGGCCAGCCAGGAGACGCCTCCGGCGATCAGGGCCGAGGCGGTGACGGCCAGGAGCACGGGCTGGAACTCGGCGGTGGTCGGGGTCAGTGCCCTGGCCAGGCGGCGCAGCGACCTGCCTGCGGTGCCGCGGCTCCCGGCCGGAGCGCTCACGGGAGCCGCCGCGCGAGGCTCGGCAGCGAGGCGGGGCGGCGGGGGAGCACCGTGGCCGCCCACGCGGTGAGGCGGGCGGGTCCGGCGACGGCTCCCGTCATGGCGTACCTCCTGTTGCGGACGCAGGCCGGACGCCACGTCCCGGCCGCGCGCGGTCCCGTACGTCGGTCCCTCCCAGTCTCCGCCCGGCCGGCAGCCGGAGCCAGGGCCGAACGGCACTGTCCGGGGCCCCTCCGGGCCCTGCCGCGCCGAGCTCCGGGCCATGGGGCGGGCGCCGCCCCCGCCGACGTCGGCCGGTGCGCCGCGCCGCCCGCGGACACACGCGAGGGCGGGCCTAGTCCAAGGCCCGCCCTCGTCCGATCGGTCGGATCGTCGCCTACTTGACGACGGTGACCCGGTCGGCTGCGGTCGGCGCGTACGGCGCGGCGGCCGAGGTGTTCCCCGTCAGGTAGTCGACCAGGGCGGCCAGGTCGTCGCTGCCGACGAGCTGGTCGGTGCCCTTGGCGAACTCGGTGAAGCCGTCACCGCCGTCGGCCAGGAAGGAGTTCATGGCGACGCGGTAGGTGGCGCTGGGGTCGATCGCCTTGCCGTCCAGCCTGATGGAGTCCTCGACGACGCGGTCGGCGCCCGTCTTGGTCAGGTCCAGGGTGTAGGTGAGGCCGGAGGAGATCTGAAGGTACTTCGGGGCGGCGGCGTTGCTGCCGCTGACCTGCTGCTTCAGTACGGTGATCAGCTGCGCGCCGGTCAGGTTCTTGAGGTTGACCGTGTTGCTGAAGGGCTGCACCGCGAAGCCCTCGCCGAAGGTCACCACGCCGTCGCCCTCCTTGCCGGAGGCGGCGTAGACCAGGTCGGCACGGATGCCGCCCGGGTTCATCAGCGCCACGACGGCACGGCTGTCCAGGGACTTGGCGTGCGCCAGCTGCGCGTCCGCGATCAGGTCGCCCAGGGGCGACTCGACGGCACCGCTGCGGGTGACGTCCTTGGTGATGTACCCGACCGGCTTGTTGGCGACCGGCGCGGCCAGGGTCTGCCAGTAGTCGAGCAGCTGCGTCAGGTCGGCCGCCTTGGACTGGGTCCGGTCGACGACGCGGTTGGAGCCCTTGACCGTGGCGCGGACGATGTCCTCGGTGCGCGGGTCGTACTTCATGTTCAGCTCGGTGAAGAGCCGGCCGTAGGAGGCGGCGCTCGTCACCAGACGGGGGTGGCCCGCCGGGTCCGGGATGGAGCAGACGTACGCGTTGTGGGTGTGGCCGGTGACGAGGGCGTCGACCTCCGGCGCGACCTTCTTGGCGATGTCCACGATGGGACCGCTCAGCCCGGTGCTGCCGCCCGCGTCGCAGTCGTAGTTGTACGCCGAGGAAGCCGGGAACCCGCCCTCGTGGACGAGCGCGACGATCGCGTGGACGCCCTGCTGCTGGAGTTCCTTGGTGTACTTGTTGATCGTCTCGGCCTCGTCGAGGAACTTCAGTCCCTTGACGCCCGCGGCCGTGACGACGTCTGGGGTGCCCTTGAGGGTGACGCCGATGAAGCCGACCTTCGCGCCCTTGACGTTCTGGACGACGTACGGCTTGAGAAGCGGCTTGCCGGTCTTCTCGTTGATCACGTTGGCCGACAGGATCGGGTAGTCGGCGCCCTTGAACTTGCGCCCCTTGTCGTAACAGCCGTCGACCGGGTGGCAGCCGCCGTTCTGGAGGCGGAGCAGCTCGTCCTTGCCCTCGTCGAACTCGTGGTTGCCCACGCCCGTGACGTCCAGGCCGAGCTTGTTCATCGCCTCGACGGTCGGCTCGTCGTGGAAGAGGCCGGACAGCAGCGGGCTGGCGCCGACTATGTCGCCGGCGGCGACGGTCAGCGACCGGTCGTGGCCCTTGCGCGCGGTGCGCAGGCTGCTCGCCAGGTACTCCACGCCGCCGGCGTCGATGTCCTTCGTGGTGCCGTCGGCCTGCCGCTCGGTGACCCGGCCGGAGGATCCGGCCGGCGGCTCCAGGTTGCCGTGGAAGTCGTTGATGGCAAGGAGCTGGAGGTCCTTCAAGGGGGCCGAGTTGGCGTCGGAGCCGGCCTGCGCGGGGTTGGCCGCGACGAGGGCGCCGGCGGTGGCCAGCGTGGCGGCCGCGGCGAGAGCCGCGACGAGGGCTCTTCGCGGAGCCGGGCGGCGGGAGTGGGTAGGCGACATGGTGCCTTCCTGATGTGACTGGAAAAAGAGTGGGGGCAGCAGGCCGCAGCCTAGAGTCAACGCGCGTAGTTGTCAGGAACTTCGTGGTTACGGTGAGGTTTCCATCTGGCGGACGTTTGCAGTTCAGGGCGATTTTGAGTGATTCGCACGGATGCCGGAGGCGGATCGTCGCGGTAAGGCCACGGTGAGGAATCCGTGAGAAGTCGTCTCCCGGCCAGGGGGCGCGACGACGCCCTCGGGGGCGGCCCGCCCGGCCCGTGTCGCACCCCCGGGATGTCCGGCTTCCAGGCGGTTCGGCCGGTTGGGCGGTCCGTCCCGGGCCGTGGTGCCGTGTTGACGCGACGCGCCGGACGCCCTCACCCCGCCGTCCCGGGAGCGGCCGCCGGCGACTACCGTCCGCAGGGGACATGAACCGACTCGTCCCCTGTGGGCTGATGGAGAGCGATACGCATGATTCCTGAGGCGGTGACCGAACTGTCGGCCGGGCAACTCGCCGAGCCGACCCTCGGTCGTCTGCTGTCCTCGTGGCAGGCCGACGTCCCGGCGCTGGCCGTGGTGGCCGTCCTGGCCGGACTGTACGGCTGGGGCGTGCTGCGGCTGCGCAGACGCGGCAGGAGCTGGCCGCCCGCCCGTACCGCCGCCTTCGCGCTGCTCGGACTGGGCACGCTGGTGGTGGCCACGATGTCGGCGCTGGCCGTGTACGACCACGTCCTGTTCTGGCCCGCCGCCGTGCAGAACATCCTGCTCGACCTGGTCGCGCCCCTCGGCCTGGCTCTCGGCGACCCGCTGCGGCTCGCCGTGGAGGCGCTGCCGGAGGGCAGGGCGGAGCGGGTCCGCAGGGCGATGGCCGGGCGGCTGGTGCGGGTGCTCACCTTTCCCCTGGTCAGTACGGCCCTCGTGCTCGCCAGCGAGCTCGTCGTGTACTTCACGCCGTACTTCGCCACCGCGCTGCGCGTCGGCTGGCTGCACGAGCTGATGTACCTGCATCTGCTCACCGCGGGCTGTCTGTTCGTCGTCCCGGTGCTCACCCACGAGCGGGCGCTGCCGTCCTGGTGCACCCATCCGGTGCGGGCCGCGCTGGTGTTCCTGGACGGCATCGTCGACGCGGTGCCGGGCGTCGTGGTGATGACCCACGGGACGCTGATCGCGGGGGCCTGGTACCAGTACCACGCGCCCTCCTGGGCCACGGACGTCCACCACGACCAGCAGATCGGCGGCGGCGCGATGCTCAGCATCGCCGAACTGGTCGCGCTCCCCTTCATCCTGGCGATCCTGGTGCAGTGGGCGCGCGCCGAACGCGTCCAGAACGCCGCCCTCGACCGCCGCCTCGACCAGGAACTCGCCCGCGTCGCCGTACCGTCCCGGCAAGCAGGCGAACAGGTGCCGGCGTCCGCGCCCGCGCTCGTCCGCCCCTGGTGGGAGACCGAGCAGAACGAGGTGGCCGACAGGATCAGGCGGCAGCGCGGCACCGGCTGACCCCGTTCCACCCGCCGAGGAGTCCGCGGCCCCGGTCCTCCGCCGAGGGGCGGGGCCTACGCCTCGGCCAGGGCGGCCACGGCGCCCGTGGCGAGCAGGACCGCGCGTCGTGTCACCGCGTCGAAGTCGTCGCCCGATTCCAGGGCCGTCGTCGCAGCGTTCACCAGGCCTTGCAGCAGGCGTGCCGTGCGGTGCGGGTCGTCGTCGCCCAGCTCGGCCAGTGTGGTGATCAGGGGTTCGAGGATCCGCGCATGCGCCTCGGCCGCACCCTCTCTCAGGACGGCCGCGTCACGGTCGCCCGCCAGGGCCTGGGCGATCCGGTGCTCCCCGTCCCGTACCAGGATCAGCTGCGCGCGCACATAGGCCGCCACGCGTTCGACGGGCGTACGTGCCTCGGCCATCTCCTCCCGGATGCGGACCGTCCAGCGGGGCGTCGCCTCGCGCACGACCTCCGCCAGCAGTTCGCCGCGGTCGGCGAAGTACTTGTAGACGCTGTTGCGCGCCAGCCCCGTACGTGCCGCCACCGCTGCGAAGGTGACCGCCGAGGCGTCGCCCTCCTGGAGCAGTTGCCGTGCGGCGGCGACCAGTGCCCTGCGCTGCTGGGCCCGGTGGTCGGCGACGGAGGCGGCACGGATCTTGGGCACGCAGGCCAGTGTAGAAGCCCTGACGGACACCGCGGACACCCCCACTTGGGGACACTGCGTCGCCATCATCTATCTTGGCGACATCATGTCCCTAAGATTGCCCGGAAGGCATGCCCCGTGTACTTGGCCCTGCTTGAACTGAAGGCGGCCCGTGGCCGCTTTCTCCTCATGGGTAGCGTCGTGGTCCTGGTCGCCGCGCTCGTCGGCGTCGTCACCGGTTTCACCACCGGACTCGGCGACGACACGATCTCCGCGCTGCGCAGGCTCCCCGCCACCCACCTCGCTTTCGCCCGTGGTGCCGACTCCGACCAGTTCGCCCGCAGTCTGGTCGGCCGTGCCGACCTGGACGGCTGGCGCGCCCGGGAGGGCGTCGACGCCACCCCGCTGGGCGTCTCCATCGCCCGCGGCACCACGGACCGCAAGGTCGAGGTCGACTTCGCCGCCTTCGGCGTCGAACCCGGCTCCTTCCTCGACCCCGGTACCACCTCCGGCGCCGGCCTCTCGGCCGGCTCCCCGTCCGGCATCGTCGTCTCGCGGCAACTGGTCAAGGACGGCGTGCGCGTCGGCGACACCCTCAACGTCGACCGCCTGGGCATCGGCCTGAAGGTCACCGGAACCACGGGCCGCTCCTCCTACGGCCACGTGCCCGTCGCCTATCTGCCCGTAGAGACCTGGCAGCGGATCCGGTTCGCCACACCCGGTGCCCGGATCTCCACCGCCGAACCACCGCAGCAGTACAGCGCCGTCGCTGTGAAGGCCGGCCCGGATGCGGACCTGGCCGCCGCCGACCGGGCGCTGGGCACCCGCACGCTCGCTGTGGCGGACGCCTACGCCGCCGCGCCCGGCTACACGGGCGAGCGCGTGACCATGACCTCCATCCAGGCGTTCCTGTACGCCATCGCCCCGCTCGTCGTCGGCGCCTTCTTCGCCGTATGGACCGTGCAACGGCGGCCCGAACTGGCGCTGCTGCGCGCCATGGGCGCCTCCCGGCTCCGGCTGCTGGGCCACACCCTCGCCCAGGCCGCGGTCGTCGTCGGCGCCGGCACGGCGATCGGGGCGGCGCTCGCCGCCGGTCTGGGACTGCTGGTCGGCACCGAGGTGCCGTTCAGCCTCCCCGGTGCCTCCCTCACCGCCACCATGGCCACCGTCGGGCTCGTCGGGCTCGCCGGTACCGCCGTCACGCTCCGCAAAGTCACCACCGTCGACCCGATGACCATGCTGGGAGCCGGCCGATGAGCCTCGAACTGCGCGATGTCACCGTGACCTTGGGCCGCGGAGAGTCCCGTACCACCGCCCTGCGCGACCTGACCGCCGCCTTCGCGCCCGCGGCCCTGACCGCACTGGTCGGCCCGTCCGGGTCGGGCAAGTCCACGCTGCTCGCGGTCGCAGGGGCGCTGCTGCGGCCCGACTCGGGGCAGGTGCTGCTGGGTGGCAGCGACTTGGCCCGGCTGACCTCGGCCGAACAGGCCCGCCTGCGCCGCGACCGCGTCGGCTACGTGTTCCAGAGCGGCAACCTGATCAGCGGCCTCACCGCGCTCGAACAGATGCTCGCCGCCGCGTCCGTCGCCGGCCGCTCACGGCGCGCCGTCCGGGCACGCGCCGAGGAACTGCTCGCGGAAGTCGGCCTGGCGCACCGGCTGCGGCATCGCGCCGACGAGCTGTCCGGCGGGGAGCGGCAGCGCATCGCGATCGCCCGCGCCCTTCTGCTCGAACCGGAACTGCTGCTCGTCGACGAACCCACGGCCGCGGTCGACCGTGAACGAGCGGCCGGCATCGTCGCCCTGCTCGCCGAGACGACGCACCGGTACGGCTGTGTCACCGTGGTCGCCACCCACGACCCGGTGGTGGAGGAGGCGGCAGACCGCATCGTCGACATGGCCGCCCTGCGGGCCGGCTCTCGGTCGGCGGCCTGAGAAGCCGCCGCTGACCACCGTGTCACCAGCCCCTTCAGGATCCGGGGCGCCGACCCGGCTTCCGGCGGACGGGGCCGGGCCCTTCGCACACGGTGGGAGCGGTCACCCGGAGCGGACGCCCGCGCCGCTGCCGTTGGATTGGACCCGCGGCAGCGCCCGCGGACGGCCCGGCGCCGCCGCGCCGTCCGGACCACGTCTCGGACGGCGGTCCGGACGGAGCTGTGCCCCGGCGGGACGCCGACACCGCCGTCACCGCGGCCGGCAGCCGGCCCGCGCGGCATGGTGGTCGAGCAGGATTTCGGCGATGACGTGCCGGGCGACGCGGGCCATGAAGGGGTTGCTGTCGCGGTAGTACGACAGTTCCACGAGCGCGACCGACAGGGCCCAGCCGCGTCCCCGTGCCCACGTCGCGTCGTCCACGTTCACGGCGGTGCGGAAGAGCGGCCGTGCGGTGTCCGGCACCACGTACCACGCCGCGAGGAGATCGACGGCGGGGTCCCCCAGACCGAGGCAGCCGAAGTCGATCACCGCGCACAGCCGGTCCCCGGCCAGCAGCATGTTCCCGGGTTGCAGATCGGCGTGGATCCACACCGGCGGCCCGTCCGGATCCGGTGCCCGCAGTGCCTCGTCCCAGGCGGCCTCGGCCGCGTCCGGGTCGACGGCGCCCCGCACCGCGGCGATGGCCTCGCGGGTCGCGGCGTCCCGCGCGGCCAGGGGTTCGGCGCGGTAGGAGGGCGGTCCGTCCGCGGGATCGATCCGGTGCAGCGCGGTGACGAACCGCGCCAGGTCCGTCGCCAGCCGGCGCGGTTCGGCGACGGCGCCGGCGGCCGGGATCTCCCCGTCGATCCACCGGTAGACGGACCAGGGCCAAGGGCAGCCCTCGTCCGGCGCGCCCATGCCCAGCGGTGCGGGCACGGCGAGCGGCAGCGACGGCGCGAGCCGGGGCAGCCAGGTGTGCTCCTTCTCGACGTCCCCGGCGGCCCCGGCGGTGCGGGGCAGCCGTACGACCATGTCCTCGCCGAGCCGGTACATGACGTTGGAGGTGCCGGCGGAGCCGACCCGCCGGACGGGAAGCCCGGCCCACCGCGGGAACTGAGCGGCGATCAGCCGCCGTACGAGTGAGTCGTCGAAGTCCGGCTGATCCCGGCACAGGGTGTCGGCACACATGGGCAGCCATCGAACGAGGTGTCCCGTGGTCCGGTCAACTCTTTTCGCCCGGCGGCCCGGACCCGTCCCGGAGCCGTGCCCGTCCGCGGGAGCCGAATGGCGAGGGCCATTCGGCGGGGAGACGATGAGAGCGCGGGGCTCGGCCCCCGCCGGTACCGTGCGCCTCGCGCGGGGACGGAGACCGGCCCCGGCCGCAGGGATCAACGGCAAGGGAGATCACCGTCATGCTGGAAGTGAAGACGGTCGAGAAGCCGGACGAGCGGCGCGACTTCCCACGGGGCCACCTCGAAGCCGTCCACCTCACGGGACTCGACTTCGCCGTGGCCACCTTCGAACCGGGCTGGCGCTGGTCCGAGTCGGTCGGCCCGATCGCCGGGACGCGCAGCTGCCTGGTCCACCACAACAGCTATGTCGTACAGGGCCGCATGCACCTGGCCATGGACGACGGCGGCGAGGCCGAGGTGGGTCCGGGCGACGCCTTCGTCTGCTCGCCCGGACACGACGCCTGGGTCGTGGGCGACGAGCAGGTCGTGCTGTACGACTTCGCGGGGCCCATGGCACAGCGGTACGCGAAGCCGGGCGGGGTGTAGACGCCGGGACGGACAGGACATGGCCGGACGGCGTCACTCACCGCTCACCAGCACCACCTCCAGGGTGCGCGGCCCGTGCACGCCCTCCACCCGGTCCAGTTCGATGTCACTGGTGGCGGAGGGGCCGGAGATCCAGGTCAGCGGCCGGGCCGGGTCGAGGCGCTCCAGTGCCTGCGGCACGGAGGAGACGACCTGGCCCGGGACGCGCACCACACAGATGTGGTGGTCGGGGACGAGCGTGATCCGGCGCCGGCCCTGGTCGGGGGATCCGTCCAGGACGAGGGTGCCGGTCTCGGCGACGGCGACAGCGCAGCCGGTGACGACGCTGTCGACGCGGTCGAGTTCGTGCGGGGTGCTGTCCGGCCGGTCCGCGACCAGGGTGACCTCGATGGCGGTCAGCCAGCCCTGCTCCAGTCCGGGCGGCACCAGGACGGTGTTCGAGCCCCGTTCGCCGAGCAGGTGGGCGATCAGCCGGGGCAGCTCCTCCGCGTCGCAGCGGTGCACGATCGCCCGGTAGTCGGTGAGGTTCTCGGCGAGCAGGTCCACCGTCTCCCCGGTGCTCCGGTCACCGTGCTGCCGCAGATAGTCGCGGGAGACCTCCCGCTCGTACCGGGGGTGCCTCCCGGGCCGTCCGGGCACTGGTGGGGGAGCGTCGTCCGGCGGCACGTCCGCAAGGGCGCGCCGCACCCGGCCCAGGATCCGGTCCCTGCTGCTCACTTCGCGTCCTTTCCGCCGGGTCCGCCGTGCGTGCGCTGCCACCAGTCGCGGAACGGCTCCGCCGGCACCGGCGGCAGATCGCGGGTGCCGGTCCAGGTCCGGCCGGGGCCGGGCAGGGTGCGGGGGTGGAAGCGGCGGGTGCGGGAGGCGAGCCGCTGGCCCCCGCGCAGCGCACCGGGGCGGGTCAGGGCCCAGCGGGCCGCGCGCATGGCCGCGCGCTCGGCGGCGTGCCCCTTGGCCGGTTTGAGGAGCACCTTGTTGCCCGCGCGCGTGGCCGGGCCCCCCTCGACGACACGTTCGCGCAGGTGGACCAGCACCTCGGGGATGTCGATGGCCACCGGGCACACCTCGTAGCAGGCGCCGCACAGTGAGGACGCGTACGGCAGGGAGGCGTCGATCTCGCTTGCCGTGCCGCGCAGTTGGGGGCTGAGGATGGCGCCGATCGGGCCGGGGTAGACCGAGCCGTAGGCGTGCCCGCCGGCCCGCTCGTAGACCGGGCAGACGTTCAGGCAGGCCGAGCAGCGGATGCAGCGCAGGGCCTGGCGGCCGACCTCGTCGGCGAGGGTGTCGGTGCGGCCGTTGTCCAGCAGCACCAGGTGGAACGTCCCGGGCCCGTCGCCGTCGGCGGTGCCGGTCCACATGGACGTGTACGGGTTCATCCGCTCGGCCGTCGAGGAGCGGGGGAGCGTCTGGAGGAAGACTTCCAGGTCGCGCCAGGTGGGCACGATCTTCTCGATGCCGACGACCGAGATCAGCGTCTCGGGCAGGGTCAGGCACATCCGCCCGTTCCCCTCGGACTCCACCACCACCAGCGTGCCCGTCTCGGCGACGACGAAGTTGGCTCCGGAGATGCCGACCTTGGCGCGCAGGAACTTCTCCCGCAGGTGCAGCCGCGCGGCCTCGGCGAGTTCGGCGGGCGTATCGGTGAGGCCCTCGGGGGCCGGGCGGCCCCACCGGCTCATCTCGGAGCGGAAGATGTCCCGGATCTCGCCGCGGTTGCGGTGGATCGCGGGCACGAGGATGTGCGAGGGCCGGTCGTGGCCCAACTGCACGATCAGCTCGGCGAGATCGGTCTCGTAGGCCCGGATGCCCTCGGCCTCGAGGGCCTCGTTGAGGCCGATCTCCTGGGTGGCCATCGACTTGACCTTGACGACCTCGCTCTCGCCCGTGGCCTTGACCAGTCCGGCCACGATCCGGTTGGCCTCGTCGGCGTCGGCGGCCCAGTGGACGGTGCCGCCCGCCGCGGTGACCGCCTCCTCCACCCGCACCAGATACCAGTCCAGATGACGCAGGGTGTGGTCCTTGATCTGCCGTCCCGCCGCACGCAGCGCCGCCCAGTCCGGCATCTCCGCCACGGCCGCGGCCCGCTTGGCGCGGATGGTGTGGGTGGCGTGGCGCAGATTGCCGCGCAGGGTGGTGTCGCGCACGGCGTCGTGCGCGGCCCGGGGGAACGCCGGGAACGCCGGGGAGCCGGGCATTCCCACGAACGTCGCGCTCATGCCGCCTCCTCCTCCGTGCCGGCCAGGATCTCCGCAATGTGCACCGGCCGCATGCGTGTCCCGAGGCGGGTCATCGTGCCGCCGATGTGCATCAGGCACGAGTTGTCGCCCGCGCACAGCACCTCCGCGCCCGTCGACTCGGCGTTGCGCACCTTGTCGGCGCCCATCGCCGCCGAGACGTCGGGGTTCTTCACCGCGAAGGTGCCGCCGAAACCGCAGCACTCCTCGGCCCCCGGCAGCTCCAGCAGCTCCAGCCCCTTCACCGCGCGCAGCAGCCGCAGCGGACGGTCGCCCAGGCCCAGGCTGCGCAGCCCGTGGCAGGTCGGGTGATAGGTCACCGTGTGCGGGTAGTACGCGCCCACGTCCGTCACCCCGAGCACGTCCACCAGGAACTCCGTCAGTTCGTACGTCCTGGGCACCACCGGGGCCAGGGTGTCCGCGAGGCCGCCCCCGCGCCCCTCGGCCCGTGCCCGCGCGCCCATGCGCGGATACAGCTCCCGCACCATCGCACCGCAGGAACCGGACGGGGTCACGATCGCCTCGTAGTCCCGGAAGACATCGGCGAAACGCCGGGCCAGCGGCTCGGCCTCGCGCCGGTACCCGGTGTTGTAGTGCGCCTGTCCGCAGCAGGTCTGGGCCATCGGGAAGTCCACCTCCACGCCCAGCCTGGTCAGGAGTCTCACCACCGCGCGCCCGGTGTCCGGATAGAGCGTGTCGTTGACGCAGGTCAGGAACAGAGCGACACGCATCGCGGCTCCTCGTGGTCGGTCAGCGGACGAGTGATGGGGGCACCTCCCACACGCAGTTCAGCGTAGTGGGGGAGCAGTCGGGCGAGGGGCCCGACGGGAGTCTCCGTTTCCGGCGTGGCGAGGACCGCGGACTCCCGGCCCGGCGAAGCGGCGGCTCACGGCGTGACGGCGGTGAGCCGGTCCTCGGCCGCGCGCCAGGCCGCCGCGTCGCCGCCCGGCTCGTACCGCACGAGCGGCTGTGTCCGGGCGAGCAGGGTCCGCATCCCGGCCCGGTCGCCGACGAGTCCGTGCGTCCGGGCCTGCACCAGGACGTTGCCGAGGGCCGCCGCCTCGGCCGGCCCGGCGACCACGGGCAGCCCGCAGGCGTCGGCGGTCAGCCGGCACAGCAGGGCGTTGCGGGCGCCCCCGCCCACGATGTGCACGACGTCGACGGGCCGGTCGGCCAGCCGCCGCGCCTCGGCGACCGCCCGGCGGTGGGCGAGGGCGAGGGAGTCGAGGACGCAGCGGGCGAACTCGGCGGGGGAGCGGGGCACCGGCTGACCGGAGGCCCGGCAGGCCGCCGCGATCCGCTCCGGCATCCGGCCCGGCGCGAGGAAGGCGGCGTCGCCCGCGTCCACGACCGACCGGAGCGCGGGCACCTCGGCAGCCTCTCGCAGCAGCTCGCCCAGGTCCGGGTCGCCCCAGGCCCGTACGCACTCCTGGAGCAGCCACAGCCCCATGATGTTGCGCAAGTAGCGGACCGTGCCGTCGAGCCCGAGCTCGTTGGTGAAGTTGGCGGCGCGGCTGTCCTCGGTGAGCACCGGCGCGTCCAGCTCCAGGCCGGCCAGCGACCAGGTGCCCGTGCAGATGTACGCGAAGCGTTCCCCGCCGGCGGGCACGGCGGGCACGGCGGCCACGGCGGACGCCGTGTCGTGCGAGGCGACGGTCGTCACCGGCACGGGCCCGCTCAGCCCGGTCTCCCGCAGCACCTCGGGCCGCAGCACGCCCGCCGGATCCCCGGGCCGGCGCAGCGGCGCGAACAGGTCCAGGTCGATGCCCAGCCGGGCCGCGACCTCGTACGACCAGTCGTGGGTGCGCGGGTCGACGAGCTGGGTGGTCGAGGCGTTGGTGAGTTCGGTGCCCTGCTCGCCCGTGAGCCAGTACGTCAGCAGGTCGGGGAGCAGCAGCAGACGTCGTGCGGTGGCGAGTTGGGGAGAGGAGCGGGCCGCCGCCAGCTGGTACAGGGTGTTGAAGGGCGCGTACTGGATGCCGGTCGCCGCGTACAGCTCGGCGGCCGGCATCGACGCCCAGACCTTCCGCGCCACGCCCTCGGTGCGCGCGTCGCGGTAATGGACGGGATTGCCGAGCAGGGCGCCGTCCGCGTCGAGCAGGCCGTAGTCCACGGCCCAGCCGTCGATGCCGATGGAATCCACCCGGCCCGCCGCCCGCAGCCCGTCCAGCACCCCGGCGTAGAGGCTGAGCGCGTCCCAGCGCAGACCCTCGGGAAGCCGCACCGGCCGGTTGGGGAAGCGGTGCGCCTCGGTCAGCTCCAACCGGTCGCGGCCGACCCGGCCGACCATGACCCGGCCGCTGGACGCGCCGAGGTCGACGGCGGCGTACGCCTTCACGCCCGGGCTCATCGCAGGAAGGCGGCCGCGACGCCGGCGTCGACCGGGACGTGCAGCCCCGTGGTGTGGGTCAGCTCCCCGCCGGTCAGCGCGAAGACGGCGTTCGCGACGTGCTCGGGCAGCACCTCCCGCTTCAGCAGCGTCCGCTGGGCGTAGAACTCGCCGAGCTTCTCCTCCGGCACTCCGTACACGGCGGCCCGCTGCGCGCCCCAGCCACCCGCGAAGATCCCGGAGCCGCGTACGACCCCGTCCGGGTTGACCCCGTTGACCCGGATCCCGTGTTCACCCAACTCGGCTGCCAGCAGCCGCACTTGATGCGCCTGGTCGGCCTTGGCGGCCGAGTAGGCGATGTTCTTGGGCCCGGCGAACACGGCGTTCTTGGAAGCGATGCAGACGATGTCGCCGCCCAGTCCCTGCGCGATCATCACCCGCGCCGCTTCCCGCGAGACCAGGAACGACCCGCGCGCCATGATGTCGTGCTGGAGGTCCCAGTCCTCGGCCGAGGTCTCCAGCAACGGCTTGGAGACCGAGATGCCGGCGTTGTTGACGACCAGGTCCACCCCGCCGAAGGCGAGCAGCGCCGCCTCGAAGGCACCCGCGATCTGCTCCTCGTCCGTCACGTCCACCGTCACGGCGACCGCCTTGTCGGGTCCGCCCAGTTCCTCGGCGACGGCGGCGGCGTTGCGAGCGTTCAGGTCGGCGACCACGACGCACGCGCCTTCGTCGACGAGCCGCCGCGCGATCGCCCTGCCGATGCCGCTGCCCGCGCCGGTGACGAGTGCGACGCGTGTCGCGAGGGGCTTCGGCGCGGGCATCCGCCGGAGTTTGGCCTCCTCGAGCGCCCAGTACTCGATTCGGAACTTCTCCGACTCCTCGATCGGCGCGTAAGCCGACACGGCCTCCGCGCCGCGCATGACGTTGACGGCGTTGACGTAGAACTCGCCCGCCACCCGGGCCGTCTGCTTGTCCTTGCCGAAGGAGAACATGCCGACGCCCGGCACGAGCACGATGGCCGGGTCCGCGCCGCGCATCGCGGGGGAGTCGGGCAGGGCGTGCCTCCGGTAGTAGGCGGTGTACTCCTCGCGGTACTCGGCATGCAGCTCCTTCAGCCGGGCGATCGCCTGCGCCGGCGGAGCCGTCGGCGGCAGGTCGAGCACGAGGGGCCGGATCTTGGTCCGCAGGAAGTGGTCGGGACAGGAGGTGCCGAGCGCGGCGAGCCGCGGATGCCGGGCACGGGAGAGGAAGTCGAGCACGACGCGCGCATCGCTGAAGTGCCCGACCTGGGCCCTGTCCCGCGAGGCGATCGCGCGCACGTGGGGCGCCAGGGCGGCGGCCCGTTCCTTCCGCTCGTCCTCGGGCAGCGCCTCGTAGCCCGCGACGACCGCCCCGAACGGCTCGGGCTTCCCGCGTTCGGCGAGGAAGTCCCGGGCGGTGCGGATGATGTGCAGCGAGTTGCGCTCGCATTCCTCGGAGTCCGCGCCCCACGCGGTGATCCCGTGTCCGCCGAGCACACAGCCGATCGCCCGCGGATTGGCTTCCCTGACCGCCGCGATGTCCAGCCCCAGCTGGAACCCGGGCCGCCGCCACGGCACCCACACCACACGGTCCCCGAAGCACTCGGCGGTCAGCTTCTCCCCGTCGGCGGCACAGGCGAGGGCGATACCGGAGTCGGGGTGCAGATGGTCCACGTGCGGGGCGCCGACCAGCCCGTGCATGGCGGTGTCGATGGAGGGAGCCGCACCTCCCCTGCCGTGCAGGCAGTAGTCGAACGCGGCGACCATCTCGTCCTCGCGCTCGACACCCGGATAGACGTCCTTCAGCGCGCGCAGCCGGTCCAGCCGCAGCACGGCGAGCCCGGCCCCGGTGAGTGTCCCGAGGTCGCCCCCGGACCCCTTCACCCACATCAGCTCGACGTCGGCGCCGGTGACGGGATCGGTGCCGGTGCCCTTCGCGGACGCGTTGCCGCCCGCGTAGTTGGTGTTACGGGGATCGGCGCCGAGCCGATGCGACCGGGCGAGAAGGGCGGTGGCTTCGGGGTGAAGTGACATACGGGGTTCCCTTCAGGAGAGGGGAGTGCAGGGCAAGGAGGCGTATTCGGCGGACGATTCCCGGAACTACGCCCCCCACCCGGCCGGCCGGCCCCCCACCCGATCGGCGACGATCTTCTCCGCCCACCCCGACCGGCGATACGCCGCAAGAGGCTCGGGGTCCAGTCCCATCTCCTCCCGCACCTCGCGCAGCAACGGCCGCACGTCCGTGTTGTAGGCGTCCATCAACACGGCGTTGGCCTCGAGCACATCCCCGGAGTCCTGTGCGGCGGACAACGCGGTCCGGTCCACCAGCAACGCCTTGGCCGTCGCCTCCTGAACGTTCGTCACGGACCGGATGATCGCCGGGATCTTCGCCTCGACGTTGTGGCACTGGTCGAGCATGAACGCGACCTCGGACGTGAACCCGCCCCCGCGCACCACCTCGTACATGATCCGGAACAGCTGGAAGGGATCGGCCGCGCCCGCCATCAGGTCGTCGTCGGCGTAGAACCGGGAGTTGAAGTCGAACCCGCCGAGCCTCTCCTCCCGCAGCAGGGCGGCGACGATGAACTCGATGTTCGTGCCCGGGGCGTGGTGCCCGGTGTCCACCACGACCCGCGCCTTCGGTCCCAGCTTCAGGCAGTATGCGTACGCCGTTCCCCAGTCCGGGACGTCCGTGGTGTAGAAGGCCGGCTCGAAGAGCTTGTACTCCAGCAGCATCCGCTGCCCCTCGCCGAGCCGCTCGTACACCTCGGCCAGCCCCTGAGCCAGCCGGTCCTGCCGTCCCCGCACGTCGTCCTGGCCGGGGTAGTTCGTGCCGTCGGCGAACCAGAGCTTCAGATCGCTCGATCCGGTGGCGTCCATGATGTCGACGCACTCCAGCAGGTGGTCGACCGCCTTGCGCCGCACCGCCGCGTCCGGATGGCAGACGCTGCCGAGCTTGTAGTCGTCGTCCTGGAAGGTGTTGGAGTTGATCGCGCCCAGCTTCAGACCGCGGTCCCCGGCGTGCCGGGCGAGCGCCGCGTAGTCGTCGACCCTGTCCCACGGGATGTGCAGCGCGACGGCCGGCGCGACGCCGGTGACGGCGTGCACCTGGGCCGCGTCGTCCACCTTCTCCCACGGCGTACGCGGCACGCCCGCCTGCGCGAACACCTTGAAGCGGGTCCCCGAGTTCCCGTACGCCCACGACGGCGTCTCGACGGCCTGGGTCTTGAGGGCGGCCTTCACCGCGGCGAGCTCGGTCACTTCAGGGCTCCTGTGACGTCGGGTCGAAAGTCTGCTGACAGGCCTTGGCGGGTATCTGGACAGCCTCTCGTGAAACGATTCAGGAGTGGAAGCTATGAGTCGCCGACGGGGGTGTCAACCCTTCGGGTGCGGGCGGCCCTCCGTAATCCCATTGGTCCTCGATCCCGTGATGTTTTCGATCCGCACCCATTGACGTGCCGTCGGCTCCTTGCCTAACGTCCCGGCAACCGAGTTGAAACCTTTCACGACGCGGGGCGGCCCTTCCGCCGGCGTCGTCGAGGAGCCCCCATGACTCACCCGTCCGACACGGGTCCGGCCCCGGTGCTGGCGCTCAGGGACATCTCGAAGTCCTTCGGTGCGGTGCGTGCCCTCAGGAACGTGTCCCTGGAGCTGCTTCCGGGAGAGGTGCACGCCCTCGCCGGGGAGAACGGCGCGGGCAAGTCGACCCTCATCAAAACCCTGGCCGGGGTGCACCGGCCCGACGCCGGCCAGGTGCTGCTCGACGGCGAGCCCGTCGTCTTCCACGGCCCGGGCGACGCCCGCGACGCCGGCATCGCCGTCATCCACCAGGAACCGACGCTCTTCCCCGACCTGTCGATCGCCGAGAACATCTTCATGGGCCGCGGGCCCCGGCGGGCCCTGGGCCGTCTCGACCACAAGGCCACCCACGTGGCCACCCGCGCCCTGATGGGACGCCTCGGCGTCGACCTCGACCCCGACCGTCCCGCACGCGGACTGTCCATCGCCGACCAGCAGATCGTGGAGATCGCCAAGGCGCTCTCCTTCGACGCCCGCGTCCTGATCATGGACGAGCCGACCGCGGCCCTGACCGGCAGTGAGGTCGCCCGCCTCTTCGACGTCGTGCGCGCCCTGCGCGACCAGGGCGCCGCGGTGCTGTTCGTCTCGCACCGTCTGGAGGAGATCTTCGAGATCTGCCGGCGGGTGACGACCCTGCGCGACGGCGTCCGGATCGCCGTCGAGCCGCTGGACGGCATGACCGAGGACGCCCTCGTGCGGCGGATGGTCGGCCGCGACCTCGACGCGCTCTACCCCAAGCAGGACGTGGCACCGGGCGAAGTCGCGCTCACCGTGCGCCGGCTGACCCGAGAGGGCGTCTTCACCGATGTCTCCTTCGACGTGCGGCGCGGCGAGATCGTGGGCCTCGCCGGACTGGTCGGCGCCGGGCGCACGGAGGTCGCCCGCGCCGTCTTCGGCATCGACCGCTGGGACGCCGGCGAGGTCGAGGTCGACGGACGCCGGCTCACCAACGGCGCCCCGTCCACCGCGATGGCCGCCGGGCTGGCCCTGGTCCCCGAGGACCGGCGCGCCCAGGGCCTGGTGATGAACATGTCCATCGAGCGCAACATCGGCCTCACCGGACTCCGTACGACGGTGAGGGCCGGCCTGATGGACCGCGGCGCGGAACGCAGCCGCTCCCTGGACTGGGCCGTCAGGCTCCGGGTCAAGTACGCCCGGATCGCCGACACCGTCTCCACGCTCTCCGGCGGCAACCAGCAGAAGGTCGTCCTCGCCAAGTGGCTCGCCACCGGTCCCAAGGTGCTCATCGTCGACGAGCCGACCCGCGGCATCGACGTCGGCACCAAGGCCGAGGTGCACCGGCTGCTCGGTCAACTGGCCGCCGACGGGGTCGCCGTCCTGATGATCTCCTCCGACCTGCCCGAGATCCTCGGCATGGCCGACCGGGTGCTCGTGATGCACGAGGGCCGGCTGACCGCCGAGATCCCCCGCTCCGACGCCACCGAGGAAGCCGTGATGGCCGCAGCCACGGGGAGGGCCGCGTGACCGCGACCGCCCCCAAGCCCGCCTCCGCCGCCGAGGCGCACCGATCCAGTGGCACCCGGCTGGTCGACCGCGTGTTCAGGATGCGCGAACTCGCCATCCTGGTCGTCCTCCTGGCGCTGATCGCCGTCGCCCAGGCGGGCAACAGCGCGTTCCTGTCCGAGCAGGGCGTCAAGGACCTGCTGCTGAACGCGACCATCCTGGTGCTGGTCGCCACCGGCCAGTCCCTGGTCGTCATCACCCGCAACGTCGACCTGTCGGTCGGCTCCACGCTCGGCATCAGCGCCTTCGCCGTCGGTACCTGGCTGCAGGGCGGCGGCAACCCCGTGGTGGCGGTGATCCTGGCGGTGCTCCTCGGTACCGGCTTCGGCCTGCTGAACGGGCTCCTCGTCAGCCTCGGCCAGGTGCCCGCGCTCGTCGTCACCCTCGGCACGCTCTACATCATCCGCGGTGTCGATTCCGTCTGGGTCGGCTCCCGCCAGATCACCGCGGCCGACCTGCCCGGCGGTTTCGTCGACTTCGGCTCCGGCGGGATCGGGACGGTGCCGTACCCGGCGCTGATCGCCCTCGCCGTCCTGGTGGCGGCGGCGTACTACCTCAAGCACTACGGCAGCGGCCGCGAGCTGTACGCGCTCGGCTCCAATCCGGAGGCCGCCCGGCTCGCCGGCATCCCGGTGCGCAAGCGCGTCCTGGCCGCCTACACCTTCTGCGGCGGCCTCGCCGGTCTGGCCGGGGCGATGTACCTGGCCCGGTTCGGCAACGTCGACTCCGGCACCGGCAGCGGATACGAACTCACCGTCGTCAGCGCGGTCGTGGTCGGCGGCGTGGTCTTCACCGGCGGCTCCGGCAGCGTGTACGGCGCGGCCCTCGGCACTCTGCTGCTGACCTCCGTCAACAGTGTGCTGCCCGCCCTCGGCGTCAGCTCCGTCTGGGTGCTGGCGATCAACGGTCTGCTGCTCCTGCTCGCCATCGCGGTCGACCGCGTCGTCGCGCTGCGCGTGGCGTCGGCCCTGAAGAAGAGGAACGCCCGCCATGGCTGACTTCGACCTCTCGCGTGCCGTGCGCTGGGACACCGTCGTCGGTGCCCTGCTCGTCGTGGTCCTGCTGTTCTCCTTCGGCTTCGTCGACGGCTTCGGCAACGCCCTCAACCTGTCGTTCCTGATCGGCAACACCCTGCCGATCGCGCTGATCGCCCTGCCGATGACCCTCCTCGTGGTCTCCGGTGAGATCGACCTGTCGGTGGCCTCCACCGCGGGTCTGTCCGGCGCGGTGATGGGCGCCCTGTGGAACCAGGGCATGGCGATCGAGACGATCATCCCGCTGTGTCTGCTGCTCGGCGCGGTGTGCGGCCTGGTCAACGGCCTGCTGGTGACCAGGCTCGGACTGCCGTCCCTCGCGGTGACCATCGGCACGCTCGCCGCCTACCGGGGCATCGCACAGATCGTGCTGGGTTCCGACGCGGTGACCGACTTCCCCACCCCGTACCTGGACTTCGCGGCCGGACGGGTCGGGAACACCTTCCTGCCGCAGGCGTTCCTGCCGTTCCTGCTCCTGCTGGCCATCGCCGTGGTCACCCTGCACGCCACCCCCTTCGGACGATCGCTGTTCGCGATCGGCGCCGGCGAGGAGGCGGCCCGGTTCGCCGGCGTCCGGGTCAAGCGCGACAAGCTGGTCCTGTTCGTCGCCACCGGCTTCATGTCCGCCCTGACCGGCGTCTTCTGGGCCCTGCACTACGCCAGCGCCCGCTACGACAACGCCACCGGGCTGGAACTCTCCGTCGTCGCCGCGGTGTTGCTCGGCGGCATCGACTTCGACGGCGGGAAGGGCACACTCGGCGGCGCCGTCGCCGGTGTCCTCCTGCTGGGCGCGTCGCAGAACGTGATGAGCCTGCTGAACGTCTCCGCCCAGTCGCAGATCGTCGTCACCGGCGCGCTGCTCGTCGTCTCCGTCCTCGGCCCGCGGGTCGCACGCCAGATCTCCGTCGCCAGGGACCGGCGCCGAGCCTCTCCGGCGCCCGAGTCGCAGGCGTCCACGCCGACTTCGTAAACCGCTCCGCCCACCTCGCCACCCTCGTAAAGGACGTTCACCATGCGCAAGCCGACGATCCGCCGCACCTGCGCGGCCCTCGCCGCCGCGACCTCACTCGCCCTGGCCGCCACCGCCTGCGGCGGCACCACCAAGAACGACGTGGGCAAGGACGGCGGCGCGGCCGCCTCCTCGGCCGGCGAGGCCGACCCGAACGCCCCGGCCAAGAAGGGCCTGACCGTCGGCTTCCTGCCCAAGCAGGTCAACAACCCCTACTTCACCTCCGCCGACAACGGCGGCAGGAAGGCCCTGGAGGAACTGGGCGAGAAGTACAAGGAGGTCGGACCGTCCAGCGCCACCGACACCTCCGGCCAGGTCTCCTACGTCA
This sequence comes from Streptomyces sp. NPDC001204, assembly GCF_053598035.1. NCBI lineage: Bacteria > Bacillati > Actinomycetota > Actinomycetes > Kitasatosporales > Streptomycetaceae > Streptomyces > Streptomyces sp. NPDC001204. The sequence goes on from NZ_JBSFJL010000010.1 coordinate 104,306, forward strand.
ACACCCTCACCCAGCAGCAGGTCGACGCGATGGCCGTGTCCGCGCAGGACCCGGGCGCCCTGTGCACCGCGCTGAAGCAGGCCATGAGGAACGGCATCAAGGTCGTCACCTACGACTCCGACACCAAGCCCGACTGCCGCAACGCCTTCGTCTCACAGGCGTCCGCCGAGGACCTCGGCCGCACCGAGGTGCAACTGCTCGCGCGGCAGATCGGCTACAAGGGCGAGATCGCGATCCTGTCCGCCGCGCAGACCGCGGCGAACCAGAACACCTGGATCGACTACATGAAGCGGGAGCTGGAGGATCCCAAGTACAAGGACGTCAGGCTGGTCAAGATCGCCTACGGCAACGACGACGCGCAGGCGTCCTTCCAGCAGACCCAGGGTCTGCTCCAGCAGTACCCGAACCTGAAGGGGATCATCTCCCCGACCACCGTCGGCATCAAGGCCGCCGCCCAGTACCTGTCCGGCTCCAAGTACAAGGGCAAGGTCAGGCTGACCGGCCTCGGCACCCCCAACGACATGCGCAAGTACGTCAAGAACGGCACCGTCGAGGCCTTCGAGCTGTGGGACCCGGCCAAGCTCGGCGAGCTGGCCGCGTACACCGCGGTCGCCCTCTCCTCCGGGCAGATCACCGGCAAGGAGGGCGAGACCTTCAAGGCCGGCGCCATGGGGTCGTACACGATCGGCGAGGACGGTCTGATCAACCTCGGCAAGCCGACCGTCTTCGACGCGAAGAACATCGACCAGTTCGACTTCTAGTGCCCCGACAGGCAACGTTCGCCCCGTCGCGACGCCCGGCACGCACTCTCGCCGCACCGCCCGAAAGCCCAAGTACATCCAGTACGAGGACTTCCGGCCGGCACGCCGAGAGCACGCACCGGACGCCGCTCCTTTACGGGCAAACGTTGCCTGCCGCGGCACTAGCCTCCGGGCGGCACCCGCCCGGAGGAGGGGATGAAACCCCCGCAACGAGGTCCTCCCCCTTGCCCGACCCGCATCCGGCCCCCCTCCGACCCGCTCGGACGCGCGGGGCCATGACGGTAATGTGAAGGCTCGCCCGCCGCCCCCCGCATCCCTGGAGGTTTCCGCCCGATGGCCCCATCGGTGGGTATCAAGGACGTCGCACGCGCCGCCGGTGTCTCCGTGGGCACGGTCTCGAACGTCATCAACCGTCCGGAGACCGTCGCCACCGAGACCCGGGTCCGGGTGCAGTCCGCGATCGACCGGCTCGGCTACGTCCGCAGCGAGTCCGCGCGCCAGCTGCGCGCGGGCCGCAGCCGGATCATGGGGCTGCTCGTCCTCGACATGGGCAACCCCTTCTTCGTGGACGTCGCCCGGGGCGCCGAACGGGCGGCCCGCGCGGCCGGGCTCGGCGTGATGGTCTGCAACAGCGCGCAGAGTCCCGGGGAGGAGGCCGAGTACCTGTCTCTCTTCGCCGAACAGCGGGTGCGCGGCGTCCTGCTCACCCCGGCCGACGCCACCGGCCGCAACATCGCCGCCTTCCGCCGCCACGGCATCCCCTTCGTACTGGTCGACCGGGTCGCCGAGGGCGCCACCGAGTGCTCGGTCTCCGTGGACGACGTGGCGGGCGGCGCGCTGGCGGTACGGCACCTGGTGGACGCGGGGCACCGCTCCCTCGCGTACGTCAGCGGCCCGCCCGGCCTGAACCAGGTCCGCGACCGCCGTACCGGCGCCCTGAACACGCTCGCCGAGGCCGGTCTCGGCCCCGACGCGCTGCGCGAGTTGCCCACCGAGCGTCTCGACGTGGCCGCCGGACGGGACGCGGGCGCCCGCCTCCTCGGCCTCGCCGACCGGCCCACGGCCGTCTTCTGCGCCAACGACCTGCTCGCCCTCGGCGTGCTGCAGGCCATGTACGCGGCCGGGGTCCGTGTCCCCGACGACCTCGCCATCGTCGGCTACGACGACATCGAGTTCGCCGCCGCCGCGGCCGTGCCGCTCACTTCGGTCCGCCAGCCCGCGGTCACCATGGGCGCCCTGGCGGCGGAGCTGCTGCTGGAGGAGACCGAGGCGCCGGGAGCGCCGGCGGTGCACGAGCACCGGCGGGTGGTGCTCCAGCCGGAGCTGGTGGTGCGCAGCTCCAGCCTGCCCGGGCGCCCACCTGCCGCCCAGTGACTCGTTCACCGCGTGTGCAGTACGAATTCCTGATCCCCGTGGTCAGGCGGCGGAGGAACATGTGCTGAACTGGGACGCGGCCGTAAACCCTCCGTCCCGGGAGAACCCTTGACCGTCAGCTACCGCCACCCCGGCGTCGTCCTCACCGACCGCACCTTCACCGTGCCGCTCGACCACGACGACCCGTCCGGGGAGACGATCGAGCTCTACGCACGTGAGGCCGTCGCACGGGACAAGGCCGGCCGGGACCTCCCGTGGCTGGTCTACCTCCAGGGCGGTCCCGGCTTCGGGGCGAACCGTTTCATCGGACGGCAGGCCTGGTTGGGCCGGGCCCTGGAGGACTACCGGGTCCTGCTCCTCGACCAGCGCGGCACCGGCCACTCCACGCCCGCCAACCGCCAGACCCTGCCGCTGCGCGGCGGCCCGGCCGAACAGGCCGACTACCTCACGCACTTCCGCGCCGACTCGATCGTCCGCGACTGCGAGGCGATCCGTCCCGGGGTGACCGGCGGCGCGCCCTGGACCGTCCTCGGGCAGAGCTTCGGCGGCTTCTGCACCGTGAACTACCTGTCGACGCACCCCGAGGGCATGGCCGCCGCCCTGATCACCGGCGGCCTGCCCTCCCTCGACGCCCACGCCGACGACGTCTACCGGGCCGCCTACCCGCGCATCGAGCGCAAGGTCGCCGCCCACTACGCCCGCTACCCGCAGGACGTCGACCGCGCCCGCCGCATCGCCGACCACCTGCTCACCCACGACGTGGTGCTCCCGAACGGCTACCGGCTGACCGTCGAGGCCTTCCAGTCGCTCGGCATCATGCTCGGCGGCGGCGACGGCAGCCACCGCCTGCACTTCCTCCTCGAGCACGCCTTCGTCCGCACCCCGAACGGCCTGGAACTGTCCGACGCCTTCCAGGAGGAGGCGCAGGGCCTTCTGTCGTACGCCGGCCACCCGCTGTACGCCCTCGTCCACGAGGCGATCTACGGCCAGGACACCCGCCCCACCGCCTGGTCCGCCGAGCGGGTGCGCGCGGAGTTCCCTCAGTTCGACGCCGCCAAGGCTCTCGCCGGGGACGGGCCGGTGCTGTTCACCGGCGAGACCGTGCACCCCTGGATGTTCGACTGCGATCCGGCGCTGCGCCCGCTGCGCGAGACCGCCGGCCTGCTCGCCGCCCGCACCGACTGGCGGCCCCTGTACGACCCCGCCCGCCTGGCCGCCAACGAGGTCCCGGTCGCCGCGGCCGTGTACCACGACGACATGTACGTCGACACCGCCCACGCCCTCGGCACCGCCCGCGCGATCCGAGGCCTGCGCACCTGGGTCACCGACGAGTTCGAGCACGACGGCGTCCGGGCCGGCGGACCCCGCGTCCTGGACCGGCTGCTCGGGCTCGTCCGCGGCGACGTGTGACGTGACATCGGCGGCGCCGGCCGGTCCGCGTCCGCGACCCAGCACCCTAGGATGCTCGGTGCTCGGGACGTTCCGGGGGAACGGCGTACGGGGAACGGGGTGGGAAGGACATGTCCGGCGTGGCTGACGAGGAAGTCCTGGCACGGAGCTTCGAGGAGCACCGCGGGCAGCTGCGGGCGGTGGCCTACCGCATGCTCGGCTCGGTGCCCGAGGCCGAGGACGCCGTCCAGGAGACCTGGCTGAAGCTCACCCGCACGGACACCGGCGCCATCCGGAACCTCGGCGCCTGGCTCACCACCGTGACCGGCCGGGTCTGCCTCGACCTGCTGCGGGCACGCAACGCCCGCCGCGAGGAGCCGATCGACGACACCTTCGTGCCGGACCCCGTGATCCGGCCCCTGACGCCGGCCGACCCGGAGCAGGAGGCGGTCCGCGCCGACTCGGTGGGGCTCGCCCTGCTCGTCGTCCTGGAGACGCTTCAGCCCGACGAGCGGCTGGCGTTCGTGCTGCACGACCTGTTCGCGGTGCCCTTCGACGACATCGCACCGATCGTGGAGCGCAGCGCCCCGGCGACCCGGCAGCTCGTCAGCCGCGCCCGCCGCCGGGTGCAGGGCGCCACCCCGTCCGCCGAGGCCGACCTCGCGCGGCAGAGGCAGGTGCTCGACGCCTTCCTCGCCGCCTCGCGCGGCGGCGACTTCGAGGCGCTGGTGGCCGTCCTCCACCCGGACGTGGTGCTGCGCGTCGACTCCGGCGCGCTCGTCCGCGGCGCGGCCGCCTCCAAGGTGGTCCACGGGGCCAGGACGGTGGCCGCCCAGGCGCTCACCTTCGCGCGGTACGCGGGGACGGCCCGCCTGGTGCTGGTCAACGGCTCGGTCGGGGTGGCCAACGCCCCCGAGGGCGGGCCGCGGTCGGTCATGGGCGTCGTCGTCTCCGGCGGCCGGATCACCCACATCTACATCCTGGCCGACCCCGAACGGCTCGGGCACCTGGACCTGGCCGCCGCCCGGGAGGACTGAGCGGTCCCGGACCGGGAATTCGGTTGCCCGGCGGGCGACGGCCCTGACAGGGTCGTCGCCATGCCCGGCTACCGCGCGTACGACGCGACGACGCTCGCCTACCGTGTCCTCGGAGAGGGCCCGCCGGTGATCTGCCTGCCCGGCGGACCCATGCGGGCCTCGGACTACCTCGGTGACCTCGGCGGGCTGTCCGCGCACCGGCGGCTGGTACTGCCGGATCTGCGGGGCACCGGAGCGTCGGCGGTGCCGCGGGATCCCGCGAGCTACCGCTGCGACCGGCTCGTCGACGACGTCGAGGCGCTGCGCGGGCATCTGGGCGTGGAGCGCGTGGACGTCCTCGCGCACTCCGCCGGCGCCAACCTGGCGGCGCTCCACGCGGCCCGCCACCCCGAACGCGTCGGCAGGCTGGCGCTGATCACGCCGAGCGTCCTGGCCGTCGGCATCGAGGTCACCGGGGAGGTCCGGCGCGAGACGGCACGGCGGCGCGAGGGCGAGCCGTGGTTCGCGACGGCGTACGCGGCGCTGGAGGAGATCACGGCGGGCCGGGCGACGGACGCCCACTGGCAGGCGCTGGCCCCGCTCCGCCACGGCCGCTGGCACGCGGCGGCCCGGGCCCTCGACGCCGCCGACGCCGAGCAGAAGAACGGCGAGGCCGCGGCCGCGTACGCCGCCGACGGCGCCTTCGACCCGGACGCCACCCGGGCGGCGCTCGCCCGGTTCACCTCCCCGGTGCTCGTGCTCGCCGGTGAGGTCGACCTGAACTCGCCCCCCGCCGCCATGGCCGAGTACGCCGGGCTCTTCCCGCACGCCGGACTGGTCGTCCAGCCCGGCGCGGGGCACTACCCGTGGCTCGACGAAGCCGACTGGTTCGTGGCGGCCACCGCCGCCTTCCTGCGCTGAGCCGCCCGTCCGGGCCCCGTACCCCAAGCTCATGAGGCTGAACAACATGCAAGATCGGAAAGACACCCGGCACGACCGGAGCGGACTGCGCGGCGACTGCGCGCGGTGCTTCGGGCTCTGCTGTGTCGCGCTGCCCTTCGCCGCCTCTGCGGACTTCGCCCTGGACAAGCCCGCGGGGAAGCCGTGCCCGAACCTTCGGGACGACCACCGGTGCGGCATCCACACGCGGCTCCGGCAGCGGGGTTTCACCGGATGCACGGTCTACGACTGCTTCGGAGCGGGGCAGAAGGTCTCGCAGGTCGTCTTCGGCGGACGGGACTGGCGCACGGGGTCCGGGGAGGACGCCCGGCGGATGTTCGAGGTGTTCCCGGTGGTGCGGCAGCTGCACGAGTTGCTGTGGTACGTGACCGAGGCGCTCTCCCTGAGCGCCGCCCGCCCGGTGCACGACGAGCTGCGCCGGGCGCTGGAGCGTACCGAGCACCTCACCCACCTGCCGCCCGGGGAACTGGCCGCGCTGGACGTCGGTGCGCACCGCGAGGAGGTCAACGTCCTGCTGCTGCGCACCAGTGAGCTGGCCCGGGCCGGAGTGCGGCGTGGGAAGGGCAGGCCGAAGGACCGGCGGGGCGCGGACCTGGCCGGGGCCCGGCTGAAGGGCGCGGACCTGCGCGGGGCCAGTCTGCGGGGCGCCCTCCTGATCGCCGCGGACCTCACCGGAGCCGATCTGCGGGACGCTGACCTGATAGGCGCCGACCTGCGGAACGCGAATCTGGCCGACGCCGATCTGACCGGCGCGATCTTCCTCACCCAGCCGCAGGCCGACGCGGCGCGGGGGAGCGCCGGCACCCGGCTGCCCGGATCGGTCTCCCGTCCCGCGCACTGGACGGCGCGGAACTGACCCGCCGCCGTCCCGCACCGGCGCCCGGTCCGCCCGTATCGCGCCGGAGCGTGCGCCGTGCGCCGTTTCAAAGTCCTCCGCGCCCGCTGGTTGCGGCCCGCCTGGTTGGCACGTTCTCCGATCTTCGATAGGTTAGGCAAGCCTTACCTAAGAAGGAGGTTGAGGGATGGACGACAGCCAGACCTGGACGGCGGCGCCCGCGGCGGCACAACGGGCGCGGTCCCTGCTCGCCGCCGCCTGGTCCTGCGCGGTGACCGCGGAGGGCGGACGGGAGGAGTACGTGGGCGCCCACACCGTGAGCGACGACGGCCGCGTGATCCTGCACGTGCCCGAGGACAGCGCCCTGCTCGCCGCCGCGATCCGTGCGCCGCGCGGAGAGCCGTCCGCCGTCCTGGAGTTCGCCGACGTCGCCCCCGTCCCCGTACGCAACCGGATCCGCGCCCGGCTCTGGCTCGCCGGCCGGCTCGTCCCCGAGGCACGGCACCTGACGTTCCACCCCACGCGCATCGTGCTGCGGCAGCCGTGCGGCGCGGCCGTCATCGGAGCCGAGGAGTTCACCACCGCCGCGCCCGACCCGCTCGCCCTGGCGGAGGCCGGCCTGCTCACCCACCTCGCCGACGCCCACCCCGAGGCGGTGGAGCGGCTGACCCGGCTGGTCGGACCCGACAGCCTGCACGGCGCGGTGCGCGTCCGGCCGCTCGCCGTCGACCGGCACGCACTGACCCTGCGCATCGAGCGCGCCCGCACCCACGGCGACGTCCGGCTTCCGTTCCACGCGCCCGCCGACGACCTCGCCGCGCTCACCGAGCGCATGCACGTCCTGCTGCTCCAGGCGGGCGCGGCCTCCTGCCCGCGCGCCCTACAGCGGCAGCGCGCAGACGGCGACCGGTGAGGGGAACGGCGTACCCGCCCGGCGCAGCGCGCCGTTCGCGCGGTCGACGTGGAAGACGCTGACCGTGCTCGACTTCTGATTCGCGGCGAACAGCAGCGCGCCGTCCGGCGAGAAGGCGATCTGACGCGGGAAGTCGCCCGCGACCGGCGTCGTGCCCAGCAGCCGCAGTCGGGCCCCGCCCGCCTCCACCTCGTACCGCGCCAGGGTGTTGTGGCCCCGGTTGGCCAGGTAGGCGAACCGGCCGTCGGCCGTGACCAGGACCTGCGACGGGTAGTTCCTGCCCGCGCCGCCGCCCGTGGACTGCGTGGCACCGATGGTCAGCCGGCCGCTGGACCGGTCGTACGTGCACACCGCGAGGGTGTTGTCGACCTCGTTGGCGAGATAGGCGTACCGGCCGCCCGGGTGGAAGGTCAGCTGACGCGGTCCGGCGCCGGGCCGGGTGTGCGCCTGGGAGACCTCGGTGAGGCGGCCCGTGCCGGTGTTCAGACGGTACGTGTAGACGGTGTCGGTGCCGAGGTCCACGGCGAGGACATGGCCGCCGTCGGGGCTGGTGATGACCTGGTGGGCGTGCGGCCCCTGCTGTCCGGGGCCGGGCCGCGGGCTGGTGTGGGTCACCAGGTCGGCCCGCTCGCCGAGCGCGCCCGAGGCGGCTATCGGGTGCACGGCCACGCTGCCGGAACCGTAGTTGGCGCTGAGCAGCCAGCGCCCGCTCGGGTGCACGGACAGATGGCAGGGCCCCGACCCGCCGGTGCTCCGGGTGCCCAGGACCCTCCGGTCGGCGAGCCGCACCGCGGTCACCCCGCCGTGCTGCCGCTCGTCGACCGCGTACAGCGTGCGGCCGTCGGGATGCACGGCGAGGTACGACGGGTCGCCGACCCCGGCGATGGTGCCCCGGCCGCCGACGGCACCCGACGCCGGGTCGTACACCGCCAGGCCGATGCCCTTGCCGCCGCCCGGTACGGAGGTGTAGGTGCCCAGGTACAGGGGCCGGGGGCCGGACGGCCTCGCCGCCGGCTGCCGACCGCTCGCGGCGGCCTCCGGCGCGCTCCCGGGCGCGGACCCGGCCCGCGGTGCCGCGGGCGCCGGGACCGCCAGCACGGCGACGGCTCCCGTCAGGGCCCCCACGAACTGCCGCCTGCTCCAACCTCCCCCGGACTCCTGGCGCCGCCCGTGCAGGGGGGACCCCCCACGCGACGCCCTCGCACCACTGTTCATGCCCGCACCTCAGGTCGTCGGCTGCCCCGGTCGTGACTGCCACCTTGACGTGCGCCACCGCTCCCACGCAACCGCGGCAGGGCGTCGCGGCCGGGCGGCGGCGGCGCCTCGTGACTGCCGCCGCGCAGGTCGCCCACGACCGCGCCCCGCATCCGGTCCCCCGGATCGTGGGCCGCGCGCACCGCCGGCGTGCCTCGGCCGGAGCCACGGAGCCACGGAGCCACGGAGCCACGGAGCGTCGCGGCCGGCGCTCCGTGCGGGACCACGACGGCCGGGCCGGGTCCGGGTGTACGCGCGCACCGCCTGCACCCACGCGCCCCGGATCCGCGGGGGAGCAACCCGGTGCGCCTACCAGTCCCCGTCCTCCACCGGCCTGCCCGGAGCGTCCTTCAGGGGCCGCACCTGCCGCGGCGACGGCTCCTGCCACGGCTCGTGGTCGTCGCCGAGCCAGTCACCGGCCGGCCGCACCTCCGACAGGGCGTCGGCGGGGGAGAGGTCCTCGGCGTCCTGGTCGTAGTAGTCGAACCAGGGCAGTCCGGCGCTCGTGTACGCGGCGCGGTCCACGGGCGAGGGCGGGGGAGCCTCGCCGGTGATGCGGTGCCACTGCGGAGGCGTCACCAGGTGCACGAACACCCGCCCCGCGGGCCGCTCGGACCAGGCGCCCGGCGGCCGGTCGTCCCGGTACACCTCCTGGCGCATGGAGCCGCCGACACCGAGCCCCATCGCGGGCGCGGCCCGGCGCGGGGCGGCCGGCGCGGCGCCGGGCGCGGGCGCCGACGCCGCCGCTGCCGCCATGGGGGCGGCACCGCAGATCTGGGCCGACAGGGCCGCCTCGCGCCGCAGCCGCCGCTCCTCCTCGTGCCACCGGGCCAGTTCGGCGTCGTTCAGCGGGAACGACTGCAACTGCACGCCGCCCCACACCTCCTCGTCCGTGACCTGGCCCTCGACGCTCGCCCCCAGGCCCAGCGGCACGGCGACGAACTGGCGCACGGTGCCCTTGCCGGAGTTGATGCCGTCCAGCCAGGGCTGGCGGGGCAGCACCACGTAGTTCTGCGGGTCGCGGGACAGCCGGTCGCTCCAGGGCCGGCCCGACACCGCGCACACCTTGCCCACGCCGACCTGGAGGGCGGCCGGCTCGGTCGTGCCCGCGAAGCTCAGCCACATGGCCTCGCGCAGATACACCGGCAGCATCACGCCGCCGCGCGCCCGCCACTCCTCGGGCACCGAGTCCGCGTGGTCGGCCACCCGCCGGACCGGGAACTCGCCCAGCCCCGGCGGCAGCGGATGCGTGCCCTTCTCGGGCAGCCGCAGGGTGCGCACGAACCGCACCGCCACACCTCCCGGCAGCCGCAGCGTGTTCCCGTCGATCCGCACCTTCGAGTCGGTCATGCCTGTTCCCCTCCCTCACAGGACCGCGCCGTCGTAGGACCGCGGCCCTCACGCACAGAACGCCGCGCGACGCCCTCGCGGTTCCGCCGCTGCCGCACCGGGGCGCCCAGCCGGTCCCCGAGCCGGGTCAGCCGCGGGGCGCGCTCGCGCTGGGCGCGGGTGTACCGGTCCAGCTCCTCCAGGAGCCGGCGGGAGCGGTGCTCGGTGTCCATCTCGTCGATGATGCGGTCGACCTCGGTGAGCACCGCGCCGTACAGCTGCCACTGGCTCGTGTCCCGCTGCGCCTCCTCCAGCAGCAGCCGTGCCACCTTGTCGCGGGTGGCGGAGGTCTGGCGCAGCTGGGCGGCCAGCCGGGACTCGGCCTCCTCCGCGCTCACGCTGACGTCCGTGGTGACCAGCACCGCGAAGCTGACCACCGCGTCGGCGATCTCGCACAGCAGCTCCTGCACCAGGGCTCCGGCCCGCGGCGAGAACATCGGCTCGGGGGCCCGCTGCTTCGTCAGGTCGGTGAAGGTGCGTGCCAGCACCCGCAGCACGACCGTGCAGATCTCCAGCGTGTCCAGCCCCGTGCGCAGCACCACCCGGTGCAGCAGGCCCTCGCGCACCCGCGGATTGAGCCGCAGACTGTCCTCGGCCTGCCTGAGGGAGGCGTCCACCTCGGAGATGTCGTGGTCCAGGCGGCGCGCCTCGTGCAGCCGCTCCGCGGCGCGCTCCACGGGCGGATGCCCGGCCGCCTCCTCGCCCAGCCGCAGCATCAGCTGCCGCACGCGGCGGGCCAGGTCCTCGATCGACGCACCGGCCTGTTCGGTCCACACCGGGGGAGCGAGCAGCAGATTGCAACCGAGGCCGACCACCGCGCCGATCAGCGTCTCCTCGACCCGCGCCGAGGCGGTACTGCCCACGGCGGTGACGCCGAGGACCAGCATGGCGCTGATCGCCACCTCGGGCACGAACTCGTCCACCCGCACCAGGTGCCCGACCGCCAGCGCCGCGAGGATCACCAGTGCGAGACTCCACCAGGTCAGCCCCACCAGCAGGGAGAAGGCGATGGCCACGAGCACTCCGGCCACCACCGAGTTCACCCGGCGGATGCCGGTGGTCAGCGTGGAGTAGAGGGTCACCTGGACGACGAGCAGCGCCGTCAGCGGCGCGGTAAGCGGCGCGGGCTCCGGACTCAGCCGCAACGCGATCACATACGAGATCGTCGCCGCGGTCGTCGAGCGCAGCGCCTGTACGACCACGGGGTCCCGGTGCCGTTTCGCCAGCCGGACCAGGGGCGAAGTCCAGTCACGTACCTTCCGCATCCCTTGCGCTGTTCCCCGATCGCGCGGAGGTCGAACGTGACCGGCCGCGCGGTCAGGCGTACAGCTTGTCGAGGAAGGCCCCCAGATTGGTTGTGGTGCGGGCGATCTGCTGCTCCAGCGTGAGGCTCTCCTCGAAGCGCGCGCCGGAGTCCGGGACCTTCTTTCCGCGCACATAGAGCGAGCAGGCGAGGTCGGTGCACATGTACACGCCGACCGAGTTGCCCTCGCGGCCCGCCGCTCCGGCCTTGCGGGCGGTCATCAGGGAGACTCCGCCCCCGCGGTGGGTTGTCAGGCACAGCGAGCACATGCTGCGGTGCAGGAAGCCGCGCTGCGAGGCGGGGAAGCGCAGGGCGATGCCCATGAGCCGGCCCTCCCGCTCGGTGACCAGATAGCTGCGATCGGGCGCTCCCGGATCGCGCCAGCCCAGGAAGTCCAGATCGTCCCAGGGGCGGTCACCGAGGTCGCGGGGCAGTGACAGGCGCTTGGCCTCGCCCTTGGAGCAGTTGACGAACGAGTCGCGGACGTCCTGCTCGGACAGTGATCTCATGGTGGGCCTCCGGGGGGTGGGAGAAATTGCCTAAGGGTATTAGTTTTGCGGCTAGGGTAAGCAGGATCCGATAGGGGGGTCCAATGGATTTCGGTGACCTGGCGACACCGCCGACGCGGTCGTGGGGGCGGGCCCGGCGCGTGCTGCGGGCCGCGGGTGTCCCGCCCGGCCGGCTCGCCCGGCTCCGTGCGCTGGGCGGCGGCACGTACAACACGGTCGAGGAGCTGTGCCTGGCCGACGGCACCCGGTACGTGCTGAAGGTTCCGCCCGCCCCGACCGCGCCCGGTCTGCGCTACGAGAGGGACCTCCTCGTCGGCGAGGCCGAGTTCTGCCGCGGGGCCGGGCGGGCCGGAGTGCCGGCGCCGCGCGTGGTCGCGGTCGGCGAGGAGGCGGGCCGGTGCCACCTGCTGATGACGGCCTGCCCCGGCGAGCCGTGGGACGCGTCGGTGACGGACGCCGAAGCGGTGGACCTGCGCACCCGGCTGGGCGGTCAGGTGGCCCGGCTGCACCAGGTGACGGGCCCCGGCTTCGGCTACCCCTCAGGCGCGCTCGGCCCGCTCGCACCGGACTGGCGCACCGCATTCACCGCCATGTACGCCGCCGCCCTCGAAGACGCCCGCCGCTACGGCGCCCGGCTGCCCCGGCCCGCCGACGAGATCGCCCGCACGGCCGCGGCCGCTCACGGCGCCCTGGACGAGGTCGCCGTACCCCGCCTCGTCCACTTCGACCTGTGGCCGGGCAACATCCTGGTCGACCGCTCGGCGGGCGGCGTCCGCCTCGGGGGCCTGATCGACGGCGAGCGCATGTTCTGGGGCGATCCGGCGGCCGACTTCGCCTCGCTCGCGCTGCTCGGGGACATCCGCGAGGACCGCGCGTTCCTCGCGGGCTACCGCGCGGCCGGCGGCCGGGCCGGGTTCGGGCGGACGGCCCGCCTGCGGCTCGCCCTGTACCGCAGCTACCTCTACCTGATCATGCTCACCGAGACGATTCCGCGTGCCCTGGGGCACGAGCACGAACGCTGGACGCGCGATCATGTCACCCCCGAACTGTCCGCCGCGCTCCAGGAGATCGGCCGTCTTACCGTCACCTCTTAATTTATTGCGTGGACTAAGGGATCGCAGAAGTCGCGCCCAGACGGTCCGCGGCGGTATGTTGCAGCTCGGGCACGGTTCGGGAGGGAGCCACATGGCGGGGCGGAACGGGCGCACGGTGCGCGATCTCAGAAGGGGCAACCGTTCAGCCGTACTGCAACGGCTCTACTTCGACGGCCCCCTCAGCCGCTTCGAACTCGGCCCCGCGACCGGCCTGAGTTCCGGCTCGGTCAGCAACGTGGTCGCCGACCTGGTCGCCGACGGCCTCGTCGAGGAGGCCGGCAGCGTCGACTCCGACGGGGGACGCCCGCGCACCCTGCTGCGCGTCGCGCCGGGCAGCGGCCACATGATCGGCGTGGACGTCGGCGAAACCCGGGTCCGCGTCGAGCTGTTCGACCTCACCCTCACCGAACTGGCGCGCACCGAACGGCCGCTGGAGTCACAGGGCTACGACGTCGACGTGATCACCGGGCACATACGGGACGGGATCGCCGAGGTCCTGACCGCGGCCGGCCTGCCCCCGGAGCGCCTCCTCGGGGTCGGGATCGGCGTCCCCGGCATCGTCGAGCCCACCCCCGACCGCGGTGCCGTCGTGCACGGGCAGACCATCGGCTGGGACGCGGTACCCCTGGAGTCCCTGCTCCGCGCCGGCTCCCGGCTCCAGGACGGCGTCCCGTACTTCATCGACAACGGCGCCAAGACCCTGGGCCAGGCCGAGATGTGGTTCGGCGCCGGCCGCGGCGCGGGCAACGCGGTCGTGGTGCTCTTCGGCTCCGGCGTCGGCGCCTGCCTGGTCACCCCCGAGGTCGAGCGCGGCCGGGCCGTGGAGTGGGGGCATCTGACGGTACGCGTACGGGGGCGCCGCTGCCGCTGCGGCGCCCTGGGCTGCCTGGAGGCCTACGCCGGCGCGGAATCCCTGCTGGCCCGCTGGCGCGAGGAGGGCGGCCGGCCACCACGGGGCACCGACGAGGAGACCGCGCTGACCGCCCTGCTGGCCGCCGCCTACCCGCCCGAGGGCACCGCCGCCGACCCCGTGGCGCTCGCCGTTCTGGAGGAGACCGCCGAGTACCTGGGCGCCGGCCTGTCCGACCTGATCAACCTCTTCCAGCCCGAGCGCATCCTCATCGGCGGCTGGGCCGGCCTCCAGCTCGGCCCCCGCTTCCTGCCCGCGGTACGCCGCCACGCGACCGCGTACGCCCTGCGCCACCCCGCCGAGCGGGTCACCATCGACCTGGGCAGGCTCGGCCCGGACGCGGTCACCGTCGGCGCGGCGATCCTCCCCCTCGCCGACTTCTTCACCCGCGGCGGCCGCCGCGCCGACCCGGCCCCCAAGGACCCGGTCCCCGCCTGGCAGACGGCCCTGGAGGAACGCAGAACGTAGGGGGCTGTCCTCCCGGCGCGGGGCGATGGATCATGGGGGCGCATCCCGCACCAGGAGCGTTCGAAGGAGTCGTCCGTGACGCATGACATCGCCGGTGTCCGCGCGCAGTTCCCCGCCCTGAAGGCCGGGTGGGCCCATTTCGACGGGCCGGGCGGCAGCCAGACACCGCAGCCGGTCATCGACGCCGTCGCCGACGCGCTCGCCGGTCCGCTGTCCAACCGGGGCCTGACGACGGCGGGCGAGCGCAACGCCGAGGACTGCGTCGTCACCGCCCGGGAAGCCATGGCGGACCTCCTGGGCGCGGAGCCGTCCGGAGTCGTCTTCGGGCGCAGCGCGACCCAGCTGACGTACGACTTCTCGCGCACGCTGGCCCGGACGTGGGCGCCGGGCGACGAGGTCGTCGTCACCCGGCTCGACCACGACGCCAACATCCGGCCCTGGGTCCAGGCCGCCGAGGCCGTGGGAGCCGTCGTGCGCTGGGCGGACTTCGACCCGGCCACCGGCGAACTGACCGCGCGGCACGTCGCGGACCAGCTGTCCGACCGCACCCGGCTGGTCGCGGTCACCGCCGCCTCCAACCTGATCGGCACCCGCCCGGACCTGCCCGCGATCGCCGCCCTGGCCCACGAGCGCGGCGCCCTGCTCTACGTCGACGGCGTGCACCACACCGCCCACGCCCCGGTCGACCTCGCCGCCCTGGGCGCGGACTTCTTCGCCTGCTCCCCGTACAAGTTCCTCGGCCCGCACCTCGGCGTCGTGGCGAGCCGCCCGGACCTGCTGGAGACGCTGCGCCCGGACAAGCTGCTGCCCTCGTCCGACGCGGTGCCCGAGCGCTTCGAACTCGGCACCCTGCCCTACGAACTGCTGGCCGGGACCCGGGCCGCCGTGGACTTCCTCGCCGGGATGGATCCGGGGGCGCGCGGCACCCGGCGGGAACGGCTCCTCGCCTCCTTCGGCTCGCTCGAACGGCACGAGGACGCACTGCGCCGCCGGATCGAGGAGGAGCTGTCCCGCCTCCCGGAGATCACCGTGCACTCGCGCGCGGCCGAGCGCACCCCGACCCTGCTGCTGACCATGGAGGGCCGCAGCACCGTCGACGCCTACCGCCACCTGGCCGCCCGCGCCGTCGCGGCTCCGTCGGGCGCGTTCTACGCCCTGGAGGCCTCCCGCCGGCTAGGCCTGGGCGACACCGGCGGGCTGCGGATCGGACTGGCCCCGTACAACGACGACGAGGACGTCGACCGGCTCCTGGAGGCGCTGGCGGACTTCCTGCGCACGAGGCCGTAGTCCGGGGCGTGGCCCGCGAGTCCCGCCGCCCGGGTGTCAGGGCTTGCGGGCCACGCCGCCGTGGATGTCCGTGGGCTCGGGCCTGCCGCCCGGCTCGGGACGCCACAGCGGGCAGGAGACGATGCCGGGCTCGACCAGTTCGAGGCCCTCGTAGTAGGCGGTCAGTTGCTCCGGGCTGCGCAGCACGTACGGGACGGCGCCGGTGTCGTCGTAGCCCTGCTGGGCCTCCTTGAGCGCCTGGTCGGTGTCGGTGCTGTCGTAGTGCACGAAGCAGCTGCCGGAGGGCAGCGCGGCCTGGAGGCGGCGGACGATCGACTTCGCCTCCTCGTAGTCCTGGACGTGGCCGAGGATGCCCATCAGCATCAGGGCCACCGGCTGGTCGAAGTCGAGGATCTTGCCCGCCCGCTCGATGATCGCCTCGGGGTCGTGCAGGTCCGCGTCGATGTACTCGGTCACACCCTCGGGGGTGCTGGTGAGCAGGGCCTGGGCGTGGCGCAGCACCAGCGGGTCGTTGTCGACGTAGACGATGCGCGACTCGGGGGCGATGCGCTGGGCGACCTGGTGGGTGTTGTCGTAGGTCGGCAGTCCGGTGCCGATGTCGAGGAACTGGCGGATGCCGAGGTCGCCGGCCACGTGGGTCACGGCGCGGACCAGGTACTGGCGGGAGGCGCGGGCCATCGTCTCGATGGTCGGCGCGTGCTCGCGGTAGGCGTCGCCCGCGATCCGGTCGACCTCGTAGTTGTCCTTGCCGCCCATCCAGTAGTTCCAGATGCGGGCCGAGTGCGGCACCGTGGTGTCGATCTTGGCCGGCGCGTCCTGGTCCGGGGTGAGCTCGCCGTCTGCCATGGGGGGTCTCCTGCCGTGCGTGCGGCGGTCGGTGTCTGTCTTCAACTTAGCGTCAACATCCGTATGCGTGGCCCGAGTTCAGGATGATGTCGAGGAGGGAGCGGCCCCCGTGCCCGGCCCCGGACCGATGCGTTCGGGCCCATGCCGCACCCCCGACGCGGAGCCGGCCGGTCCCGCGCGCTG
Source organism: Streptomyces sp. NPDC001204 (assembly GCF_053598035.1). Lineage (NCBI taxonomy): Bacteria > Bacillati > Actinomycetota > Actinomycetes > Kitasatosporales > Streptomycetaceae > Streptomyces > Streptomyces sp. NPDC001204. The sequence continues at coordinate 120,797 of NZ_JBSFJL010000010.1, forward strand.
CGGGGCCGGCCGGGGCTGTTCCGGTTCGCTTCGGGTCCGTTTCGGGCTCAGTCCACCAGGAAGTCCGCCTGGCCCGCCTTGACGCCCCGGAGGAACGCGATCATCTCGTCCCGGCTGTAGAGCAGCGCGGGCCCCTCGGGGTCGGTGGACTGGCGGAGGGCGACCCTGCCGTCGGGCAGGCGCTTGGCCTCGACGCAGGAGCCGCCGTTGGTGCCGCTCCAGGGTTTGTGCCAGCCCTCGGTGCCCAGCTCACCGGCCGGAATGCCGCTGTGGAGGGGGGCGTTGGATGCCATGGATCACAACTCCTTACGCAGTTCGCCCAGGATGTCCCTGGTCCGTGCGACCGGTTCCGCCTGCACGGACATCCGGTCCAGAACTTCGAGATAGGTCACGACGTCCTCCGGCCGGTCGTAGTACACCGAGCCCGCGAGGTTCTCGGTGTAGACGACGTCGGGCAGTTCGGAGAAGCCGAAGCGGAAGTGGTGGAAGGGGCCGAAGGCGCCCGGGTGGGCCCCCACCGAGTAGGGCATGACCTGGATACTGACCTTCGGCATCCGGAGCACCTCGACGAGCCGGTCCAGTTGGGCCCGCATCACCCTGGGGCCGCCGACGGGACGGCGCAGCACCGTCTCGTCCACGATGGCCCACATGGCCGGGCCGTCCGGCTTGGCGAGCAGGTCCTGGCGTCTCAGACGCAGTGCCACGCGACGGGCGATCTCCTCCTTCGACTCGTTGGGGAAACCGACCCGCATGAGCGCGGTGGCGTAGTCGCGGGTCTGCAACAGGCCCGGCACGTAATGAGGTTCGTAAAGGCGGATGACGCTGGCCTCGCTCTCCAGGCTCACGTACGCCTTGAACCACTCCGGCAGCACGTCGCGGTACTTGTACCACCAGCCCGGCCGGTTGGCCTCCCGGGCCAGGGTGACGAAGTCGTCGATCTCCGCCGTGGGGACGCCGTAGGTGCGCAACAACTCCTTGACGTACGGGATGCGCAGGCCGACCTCGGCCTTCTCTATCCGGCGGACCGTCAGCGACGTGACCTCGATGGCCCGTGCCGCGTCCTCGAAGGAGACCCCGGCCCGCTCCCGCAGGTGCCGCAGCCGCTTGCCGAGGACCATCCGCAGGACGGTGGGCGCGCTCCCGCCTGAGCGGTTCTCCCTCACGTCCTACCTCCCGAACGGCCGGCTTCGCGTGCAGTGTGGCACGGCGCCGAGGACGCAGACAGGGTGTTGGCGAACGTTCTGAAATTATCAGAACGCAGGTTGCGGGCCGAGTGTGTCCGAGACCATAGTGACAGGAAGAGCTGTCGCGCAGCGGGCCGTCGCTCCGGCCAACTGCGTTCTTCAGCAACGAAACTGACGTTCCGCCAGATGTGAACCCGGACCGCCCGGGGACGCGACGCGAGACCTGGATGGCCATCGTGACCGACGGACAGTCGAGGAGCCCGGACGCCGGCCCCGCCCGCACGCGGACGAGGGCGGCCGTCCTGACCCGGGGCGCCGCGCCGCCGCGTCCGAAGGAGGACCGATGACGGCATCCAGCGCCTGGCGCCCCGGGCCGCCGCCCGCGCCGGCGGACACCCGGCACCGGCCGGCCGGCCCTGCCGCGGACGAGCCCTTCCGCGTCCGCTCCACCGTCCCCGCCGACCCTTCCTGGGCGGCGGCCGTACGGCGACTGGTCACCGAGCAGTTCGCCCGGCTGCCGCTGTCGGCCGATCAGCGCGACGGCGCGGTGCTCGCCGCGGACGAACTGTTCGCCAACGCGGTCAAGCACGCACGCACCGGCCCGGACGACACGGTCACCGTGACCGTCGAGTGGAGCCCGCACACCCTCCGCGTGACCGTGGCTGACTCCTCGCCGGTGCTGCCGCGACCGCGACCGGCGGGCGCGGACGCGGAGTCGGGACGCGGACTCGCCATCGTAGCCGCGCTGGCGGACGACTGGGGAATGGCGCCGCCCGAACCCGGCCGCCCCGGCAAGAGAGTGTGGTTCACGCTGCGCCGCCGCGGGGGCACGGCTCCATGACGGCCTCTCCGGACCATCCCGTGGGCACGCCCACGACATCCCGCGGACCGGACGTCTCGGGCGGAGACCCCGCGGTCCCGGCCGCCCGCGCGGTCCCGGGCGGACCGGTGACGGGACCGGCCGGGGCGGCGGTGCCGGCGGTCGGGCGGGAAGCGGTACCGGCCGCGGGGCGGGACGCGGTGCCGCTGTCCGGGGAGGCCGCCTCCCTGGTGGCTGCCGAGCTGGTGCGCAGGGCCGACGCCGACCGGGAGTCGACGCGGGCGGCGGGGGCCGCGCCCACGGCGGAGCGGCGACGGAGTGTGGCCCGATGCCGCCGGGACAACGCCGAGGCGCTCGCGGCGATCGTGCGCCTGCACGGCTGGCCGACCGTCGAGGCCGTCGGCGGGGCCGCCTCGACGGCCGCCCTGATGATCCTGCTGCACGCCCCGGACCTGGGCTTCCGGCTGCGGTGCCGGGATCTGATCGCCCAGGCCACCGCGGACGGCCGCTGCCCCGCGGTGCACCTGGCCTACATCGCCGACCACTGCGCCGTGGAACTGGGCGAGCCGCAGTTCTACGGCACGCGGATCAACCCCGTCACCCTGCGCCCGTACCCCGTGCGCCGCCCGCAGACCCTCGACGAGCGCCGCCGGGACGTCGGACTCGGCCCGCTGGAGGAACAGATGCGGGCGCTGCGGGCACACGGCTGACACCTCCGGGGCCGTGGTCCGGCTCCCCTCGGGAACCCCTGCCCCCGCCGATGCGGGCCCGGTTCACCCGACCTTGCGGCCCCGCAACGGCTCCGTGTCCTCGCCCTCGCCCCGCTGCAACCCCTGGAGGAACTCCTGGAGGACCTCCGTCGCCGTACGCTCCGGGCGCCAGCCCAGTTCGGTGTGGGCCCGGGCGCAGTCCATCAGGGGAAGGTGGAGGACCGCGTCGAACAGCTGGGGGGAGGCGGGCAGCAGGCGCAGCCCCCACGCGGCCGCGATCGCCGAGCGGGCGGCGGTGCGCGGCAGCCGTACGGGCCGTGAGCCGAGCAGCTCGCCCAGCACCTGCGCGTCGAGCGGCGGCTCGGCGGCCAGATTGAACGCTCCCCGCACCTCGTGCGCGAGCGCCAGCCGGTAGGCCCGGGCGGCGTCGTCCGTGTGCAGCGCCTGCACCCGCAGGCCCGGGACGTCCGGCAGGAACGGCATCAGCTCGGGCCGGGCCAGCTGCCCCGGCAGGAACCGGCCGCCGAAGATCCGGCGCTGCTCGCTCGCCGACTCCCGCTTGAACAGGAAGGCCGGGCGCATCCGGACCACCCGCACGTCCGGATGGTCCCGCTCGAAGGTGTCCAGGGCCCGTTCCAGATACGCCTTCTCCCGGCAGTACGCGGCGTCCGGCCAGCCGTGGGTCGGCCACGACTCGTCCACCGCGTGGTCCTTCGGCCCCGGTGAGTACGCGCCGACCGACGAGGCGTGCACCAGGACCGGCACCCGCGCGGCGGCCACCGCGTCGAAGACCCGGATGCTCCCCAGCACGTTGGTGCGCCAGGTGGCCGCCGGATCGTGCGTGGGCTGGAAGGCCCAGGCCAGATGGATCACGGCGTCGGCGCCCGCGAACTCTCCGGCCAGCCCGGACTGCTCGAAGGACACGTCCACCGCCGACCACTGCGTCTTCGGCGGCGACCACTGCGGGATCCTGCGGGCCAGTCCCCGAATGGACCCGATCTCCGGATCCTCGGTGAGGACCCGCACGACACTCGTGCCGACATTGCCGGTCGCGCCCGTGACGACGACCCGGCTGCCCGAAGCGCTGCTCACCCTCGGCTCCTCTCGGCGGCGGCTGACGGTCCGGCCCACCGAGTACCCGGTCCCGGCGGGCCGACGCGGACCCGCACGGGCGCGGACCGCACGGACGAGCACCGAGGGACATGCGGGCGGCATGCCTCACGGCGTCCGGCGCTCGCGGGCCCAGTCCAGCAACTGCTCCCCGGTCCACGTGGTCACCACGCGCTCCGGGGGCACCCCGCACTCCTCGGCCCGCGCGCACCCGTGGATCTGCCAGTCCAGCTGGCCGGGCGCGTGGGCGTCGGTGTCGACGGAGAACAACACGCCGGCCTCCACGGCCCGGCGCAGCAGCCGCAGCGGCGGGTCCAGCCGCTCCGGACGGCTGTTGATCTCCACGGCCGTGCCGGTCCCGGCGCACGCGGCGAACACCGCGTCCGCGTCGAACTCCGACTCCGGCCGGCCCCGCCCGGTCAGCAGCCGTCCGGTGCAGTGGCCGAGTACGTCGGAGTGCGGATCGCGCACGGCGGCCACCATGCGGCGGGTCATCGACCGGACGTCCATCCGCAGTTTGGAGTGCACCGACACCACCACGACGTCCAGCCGTTCCAGCAGCTCCGGCTCCTGGTCGAGCGAGCCGTCGTCGAGGATGTCGCACTCGATGCCGGTCAGCAGCCGGAAGGGCGCCCATGTCCGGTTCAGCTCCGCGACCACCTCCAGCTGCTCGCGCAGCCGCTCGGCGGACAGCCCGCGGGCCACCGTCAGCCGCGGCGAGTGGTCCGTGAGCACCGCCCACTCGTGCCCGAGGCGTGCCGCGGTCCGGCCCATCTCGTCGATCGGGCTACCGCCGTCGGACCAGTCGGAGTGCAGATGGCAGTCGCCGCGCAGCAGTGCCCGCAGCCGTTCGCCGCCCGCGACGAGCGGTTCGTCCGCCTCGTCCTCCAGCTTCCGCAGATAGCCGGGCACCTGCCCGGCCAGTGCCTCCCGCACCACCTGGGCGGTCTTCGGGCCGACGCCCTTGAGCGACTGGAGCGTCCCGGCCGTGGCACGCTCGGCCACCTCGTGCTCGGGCAGCCCGGACAGCACCCGGGCGGCGGTGCGGAAGGCGCGCACACGGTAGGTCGGCGCCAGGGACCGCTCCAGCAGGAAGGCGATCCGGTCCAGTGCCTCGACAGGGTCCATCGCCACCTCCACCCCCAGGGTTCCCCGGCGCCACCGGGACCGCACCACACGGCACCGGACGGCGCGGGACGGGCCGCCCCGGAGGCTTCCGGGACGGCCCGTCGGGGCGGACGTCGCAGGGGTGCGGAACCCCGGGCCCGGCGTTGCCGGAAACCCGTCGCCGCGGTCGGCGTTCTAGGCTGGATGGCATGACCGAAGTCGCTACCCCCTACATCGCGCGGCCGCGGATCCTCGTACTCGGCGTGCAGCCGGGCAGTCCGCCTTTCCGTATCGTGCAAATCGACGGTGAGGTGGTCGGCGAGGCGAAGACCGTCATCGACGTCCTCGAAGCCGCCGCCGCCTTCGGCATCAGCGTCCACGACCTCGACGATCCGGACGTGATCCGCTGGGTCGGCGGCGACAAGTTCACCTGGACCGTGCACTAGCCCTCAGCGCCGGTCCACCGGCTCAGCCCACCGTCCACTTCTGGTTGGCGCCGCCCGTGCAGGTCCAGATCTGGAGCCGGGTGCCGTTGGCGGAGTTGTTTCCGGTGACGTCCAGACACTTGTTCGCCTGCGGGTTGACGATGTCGTGCGCCGAGGAGACCACCCACTTCTGGTTCGCGCCGCCGCCGCAGTCCCACAACTGGACGGTGGAGCCGTCCGCGGTACCGCGGTCCGTGACGTCCAGGCACTTGCCGAGTGCGCGCAGGGTGCCGTCCGAGGCGACCGTCCACTGCTGGGCGGCGGTGCCGTTGCAGTCGTAGAGCTGCACCGGGGTGCCGTTGGCGGAGTTCGCCCCGGCCACGTCCACGCACTTGCCGGCCAGCCCGCGGATCGCGCCGCCGCCGGGCGTGTCGCTCGTGGTCACCGATACCGAGTCGACGACGAGCTGCTGCGGGAAGGAGGTGGAGCCGTCCGGGTCGCCCGGCCAGTAGCCGCCCACGGCCAGGTTCAGGATCAGGAAGAACGGCTTGTTGAACACCCACGTCCTGCCGCCCAGGTCGGCCGGCGTGCGCCGCTGGTAGACGTTGCCGTCCACGGACCAGGTGATCGAGTCCGGCGCCCAGTCGACGGCGAAGGTGTGGAAGGCGTCCGCGAAGGCCTGTCCGTTCGGCAGCGTGTAGCCCGCGCCGATGCCGCCCGAGCCGGAGTAGCCGGGGCCGTGGATCGTGCCGTGGACGGTGGACGGCTCGAAACCGACGTTCTCCATGATGTCGATCTCACCGGAGTCCGGCCAGTTGACCGGCGTGCCGAGCATCCAGAACGCGGGCCACATGCCCTGCCCCCGCGGGATCTTCATCCGGGCCTCGACGTGCCCGTACTGCGCGGTGAACTTCCCGGAGGTGTTGAGCCGGGCCGAGGTGTACTGGCAGGTGCCGTACCAGCACTGGTAGTTGGAGGGGTTCTCGCGCCGGGCGGTGATGACCAGATGGCCCTGGCCGTCCAGGGCCGCGTTCTTGTTGCCCGACGTGTAGTACTGCCGTTCGTGGTTGTTGACGTTGTCGCCGGTCTCGATCTGCCACTTGGAGGAGTCGACGGCCGCGCCGGCGGGGCCGTCGAAGGTGTCGGAGAACGTGACGGCGGCGGCCGCCTTCGGGGTGGCCGCCGTGGGGGCGGCCGCCTTCGGGGAGTCGGCCCGCGCCGGGCCGACGGCGGCGGAGCCGACCAGGACGGCGGACAGGGCGGCGAACAGACATCTGCGGAGCAGGCGTGGACGGGCCACGGCTCTCCCTTCCGTGCGGCGGCCCGGGCCCGGGCCGCCGATCAGTTGTGGGGGGTGAACGTGTCGCCCTTGATTCAAGGAGTGAGATAAGGGGCCGTCAATATGTGGTACGGACCAATTCCGGCCATCACTCACGCGGCTTGCGCGCGTGCACGGCCCGGCCCATCCGCCGGCCCAGGAGGATATGACCCAGCAGCGCGCCCGTGGTGTTGAGGACGACGTCGTCGATGTCGAAGGCCCGCCCGGTGATCAGGGCGCCCTGCGCGAACTCCACCATCAGCATCACCGTCGCGGTCAGCAGCAGCACCCGCAGCACTCCGCGGGCCCCCGGCGCGACGACCGGCACCAGCACGCCGAACGGCACACCGAGCAGCACGTTCCCGCCGTTCTGCTTGACCGCCTCCTGCGTCGCCGCCCCTTCCAGATAGGCCCGAAGCGAGCTTCCCGGACGCAGATTGCTGTGCGCGATGGACGCCGACGCGGGCGACGGCTCCAGCGTCAGCTTTGCCAGGACCACCGCGAACGCCACCATGAAGGCGAAGGCGCACAGCATCGCCAGCAGCCGCAGCGGCCAGGCCAGCGGGCGGCGGACCCCTCCGGCCCGCCGCCCGCGGGTCCCTGACCGGCCCTTGCGCGGGCGGAAAACGGTACGCGGACTGATCGCCGCACGGGCCATGCCGGTCCTCCCGATCGTCAACTACCTTTCCTTGTAGGCCGGTTACCCGCGAACCGACCCAGGATGCCCTGCCCTGCCCCGCATCGGGCCCGCGTCGCGGAGGTCGGTGTAGGCCCGCCGCGGCCGTGGACGATCGAGCGGGCCAGGGACTACGGGGGAGCGGGGCGGGGGCCTGCTCAGGGCCCGTACGTGACGTGTACCTCCTCGAAGCCCAGGGACTTGAGCAGGCCTTCGAGCATCCCGGTGGTGTTGGTCTCGGCCCGTGCCGTCAGGCCGCTGTCCTTCGCCGCGTCGGCGATGTGCTTGACCGCGAGCCGCTGTACGGCCTGTTCGCTGTTGGGGTTGTCGGAGAACAGGTCGCCCAGACGGTCGAGCAGACCGCGCTGCTTGGAGACGGCGTAGGAGTGGTCCGCGTCCAGGGCCGGGCGGCCGAGCCGTGCGTGCGGCAGCCGCAGGGTGGCCGAGGTGCGGTCGCCGTCGACCGTCACGTCCTTGTCGCCGAGCCGGCCGAGGTCCACGTAGGCGTCCACGGTGCCGGCCCCGACGTAGAGGGTGCGGGTGCCGCGGATGGCGTCGGGCAGGTACTTGCTGTCCTTCTCCAGGTCCACGACGACCTGGAAGTTGCCGGAGGCGGCGTCGTAACGACTGAGGTCTTGGATCGACTTCAAGAGCGCGGGGCCCGAGCGGTCGTGCGTCTCGGTGCCGAACAGGTCCTTGATGCCGGGCAGCACGGCCAGCGCGACACCGGCGAACAGCAGCGCGAGCACCACCACGACGGCACTCACCGCCTTCGCCCAGCCGGGCATGCGCCGGGTGGCTCGCTCGGGGGGAGTCGTCATCCCACGGTTCTCCTTCCTCCCTCCTGAGAATGCCCGCCAAATCCGTGACCAGACAGGCCGGTTGGCCGGGCACAGGTCGGTGACGGACCGTGGGGGCCCGCCTGGCCCCGGCGGCGGCGTACCGCGGCCCGTCAGCGGGCGATCAGTAGCATGAGCCGGGAGTCGGAAATGATCAGCGAGGAGCGGATCGTGCGAGACATCGCGGTGTTCAGCGGCAGCGCCCACCCCGACCTGGCGGCGGAGGTCTGCGCCCATCTGGGTGTGCCCCTCAGCCCGGCGCGGATCAGCCGGTTCGCCAACGACTGCCTGGAGGTGCAGCTCCGGGCGAACTGCCGGGAGCGGGACGTCTTCCTCATCCAGCCGCTGGTCAAGCCGGTGCAGGAGCATCTCGTGGAGCTGCTGCTGATGTGCGACGCGGCCCGTGGCGCCTCCGCCGGGCGGATCACCGTCGTGATGCCGCACTACTCCTACGCCCGCTCCGACAAGAAGGACGCGCCGCGTATCTCGCTGGGCGGCCGGCTGGTGGCCGATCTGCTGGTCGCGGCGGGCGCGAGCCGTGTGCTGGCGATGACGCTGCACGCCCCGCAGGTGCACGGCTTCTTCTCGGTGCCCGTCGACCATCTGCACGCGCTGCGTGAACTCGCCGAGCACTTCCGGCAGTACGACCTGTCCCGCACCACCGTGGTCTCCCCGGACCTGGGCAACGCCAAGGAGGCGGCCGCGTTCGCCCGGATGATCGGGGCCCGGGTGGCCGCCGGGGCCAAGCAGCGCTACGCCGACGACCGGGTGACCATCAGCTCCGTCATCGGCGATGTGGCCGGGCGGGACGTCATCGTGCTGGACGACGAGATCGCCAAGGGCAGTACGGTGCTCGAACTGCTCGCCCGACTACGCGAGTTGGGGCCTCGCTCCATCCGCGTCGCCTGCACTCACGGCCTGTTCGCGGCGGGCGCCCTCAAACGGCTGACCGAGCAGAGCGACGTCCTGGAGATCGTGTGCACCAACACCGTGCCGGTGCCGGCGGGGGGCGAGGAGCACCGGGCCCACAAGGACAAGCTGCGGATCCTGTCCATCGCCCCGGCCCTCGCGGAGGCCGTACGCCGCATCCACAACGGCGAGTCGGTCAGCGCCCTGTTCGACGCACCGCCCACCGAGTAGCCGGGGGCTGAGGAACATGCACATCTGATGTTGTCGATCTTCACACCGGGCCGATGAAGTGACTCATCCTTCTCGCCGGCTCGCGCGGGGCGCTGCGACACACGAGGTTTCTCATCGCCCCACTACCTCGAAGTGATCGGATCAGGGTATCTAATGGTGTTTTGGTATGATTTTCCGTCAGGTGTCCTGTCATGCTTGCGTCTTGTCGCGCGAGGGGGTGGCGGGGCGCCTTGCTGTGAGGAGAGGTGAACCCGCAGATGAGTGCTCGTGCGCGCGGGCAGGGTGATTTGTCACGGTATCGGGCCAGACGTCAGTGGCCCGTGGCCGTGTTCAGGGCCCGGGCCGGTGGAACGACCCCGGTTCGTGCCGTCGGTGCGTCCGAACCGGTCGGCGCGGGTGGACGGCGTGGGGAGGGCGGTGTGGGGGTGGTGTCGGCGGGGTGCGCGCTGCTGTCCGGTATGGCGCTGCTGGCGGCCTCGGCTCCACCGGTGGCCGCCGCGGCGGGGGCCGTGCCGGTGCGGACGCAGAGGGCTGATCCGTCGCATACCTTCACCTTCACCGGCGCTCCGCAGACCTTGACGGTTCCGGCGGGGGCGGTGGTCACGATCACCGCGGACGGCGCCGGCGGCGCCGACAACACCGGCACTCCCTGCTCCGTCACGGGGACCGGTGGGACGGGGGCGCGGGTCGTCACCACCCTCCCGCAAACCACCGCCCCGACGACCTTCACCGTCAACGTCGGCGGCACCGGCGGCAAGGGCTGCAACGGCACCGGGACGCCGGGTGCCGGCGGGTTCAACGGCGGCGCCGCAGGGGGGAGTTTCCCGCTCACCGGTTTTCACTTCGAAGGTCCGGGTGGGGGCGGGGCCTCCAGCGTCGTCACGGGCGGCTCCCTGCTGGTGGTCGCCGGGGGCGGCGGTGCCGCCGGCGGCACCGGAGCGGGTTCGACGGGAGGGAACGGAGGCAACGGCGGGACAACGCCGGATGCCACCGGCGGAACCGCGGGAAGCGCCACCGGCCCCGGGGCTTCACCGGGGCGGGGCGGGGGCGGTGGCAGCACCAGCACCAGTACCGGCGGTGCCAGTGGGGCCGCCGGCACCGTTCCCCTCTGCGCGGTCACGAACGGCGGGCCGGGGAGTGGGTTCTCCGGTGCCACGGTCGGTACCGGCGGCGCCGGAGGCAGCTTCGACGGCGGCTGCGCCGCCACTGCCATCGCCGGCGGTGGGGGCGGTGGGGGTGGGTACTTCGCCGGCGGAGGCGGCGGCAGCGGCGCCGTCAACAGGAGCGGCACCTCGGCGGGTGGGGGCGGGGGTGGTGGGGGCAGCAGCTTCGCCACCCCCACGGGTACCGGCACGAGCTACGCGCTCTCGACGCTGGGGACGGCGAACCACAACGGCCAGGTGATCATCTCCTACAGGGTCCCGTCCTTGACCGTCACCAAGACCCACACCAGGCACTTCACCCAGGGGAGGCACGGCACCTACACCATCACCGTGGGCAACGCCGCCGGGGCCGCCCCGACCGACCGCACCACGGTCACCGTGCACGACATCCTCCCCGCCGGGCTCCGCGCCGACAGCATCCGTGGCACGGGATGGAACTGCACTCTGAAGACCCTCACCTGCACCCGTAGTGGCGTCCTCCCAGCCGGGAGCGGCTACCCTCGCATCACCGTGAAGGTCGACGTCTCCTGCAGGGCCCACGCGCGGGTGAAGAACACCGTCACCGCCACCGGGGGCGGTGACACCACTACCCACACCGCCACCGACCTCACCAAGATCAAGCGCCACAAGCACGACAAGCGCTGCGAGTACCACCACTGGTGACCCAATCGGCCTGTGCCAACGGCGGGGCGCGTCCATGAGGACGGCCCCGCTCGGCGCACGATCCGACATGGATGTTCCTCGACTCCCCAGCCGCAGTCGGCTGCAATTCGGAGACATATGTCAACCGAACATGCTGGAATTCACTCCTACGAGGGTAACTTGCTGAGCAAGTAGGGGTGTTGGGCCCCGAGGGTCGGGGGATGCTGTGATCTCCGAGCCCGTCGTACTTGGAGCCGGTTGGAGGGGAATGCCGTCGTGCAGCAGGATCCTGCGCCGCCGTTCACCCGGCATCTGCGCGTCCATCGGGACCGCGGGCACACCGTGCTGGAGTTCCGCGGCGAGATCGACATCGCCGCGGAGGCGCAGATCGCCCCCCACATCGACCGGGCCACCGCACGGCCCGGTGCCCGGATCGTGATCGACCTGAGCCGGGTGGACTTCTTCGACTGCTCAGGCCTGCGCCTGCTGTACCGGGCCCGCGGCCGGGTCCTCGACCACGGCGGAGAGCTGCACCTGGTGTGCACACACCCGCTGACCCTGCGCATCCTGAAGGTCACCGGGCTGTCCCGGCTGCTGCCCCCGCAGCCGACGCTGGAGGCGGCGCTGGAACAGCACGGGGCCGCGTCCGGCTCCGTGTGACCGGGTGGATCGCCGGACGGTGTGCCCGGTCCCCGGATGTCAGTCCATCAGCAGGACCAGCTTGCCCGTGGTGCGGCCGCTCTCACCGAGCTCGTGCGCCCTGGCGGCCTCGGCCGGCCGGAAGGTGCCGGCGATCGTGGCGCGCAGCCTGCCCTCTTCGACGAGCCGCGCGATCGCCTCCATGCCGTGGTGGTCGGCGTCGACGAGCATCCGGACCGCCCGGACGCCTAGCCGCTCGGCCTCGTGGTAGAGCTCGTCGGAGCCGACCGGCAGGATCGACACCAGGAGACCGCCCGGGCGCAGCACCCGCAGCGAACGGAGCGAGGTGTCGCCGCCGATGGTGTCCAGCACGACGTCGACGTCCCGTACCGCCTCGGTGAAGTCGGTCGAGCGGTAGTCGACCGGCTCGTCCACACCGATTCCGCGCAGGAAGTCGTGCTTGCCCGCGCCGGCGGTGCCGAAGACGTACGCGCCGCGCGCCTTGGCCATCTGCACGGCCACATGGCCGACTCCGCCGGCCGCCGCGTGGATCAGCACCCGCTGTCCCGCCCGGAGATCCGCCCGCTCCACCAGCGCCTGCCACGCGGTCAGCGACACCAGCGGCAGCGCGCCCGCCCCTGTGTGGTCGATCGCGTCCGGCTTCGGCGCGAAGGCCCGGGCCGGAGCGGTCACGTACTCGGCGTGCGAGCCGTGGCCGAACGGGTACGGCAGCATGCCGAAGACCTCGTCCCCGGGCCGGAAGAGGGAGGCTCCGATGCCCGTCGCCTCGACCACCCCGGAGACGTCCCAGCCCAGTACGAACGGCGGTTCGCCGAGGAAGCCGCCGTTGGCCCGGTGTTTCCAGTCCGTGGGGTTCACCCCGGCGGCCCGCACCCGCACCAGCACCTCGTTGGGCCTGGGCACGGGCCGCTCAAGTTCGATCTCCCGCAGCACCTCGGGACCGCCGAGGACGTCCTGACCGATCGCGCGCATCGTCTCCATGCCGTTCATGGTGAACGAGCCTGCCCGCGCCCGCCCGCTCATCCGGCGGCGCGTCCCGCGGGTCCGGACTCTCCTTGTGCTGCCACCGCCTGACGGGTGGCCGGATCGGCCGGGGTTCGTCCGCGGCGCGTGCCTGAATCCGCGGGGCCGGGATATCCGGGAAGTAGGGGCGGCGGGACACTCACGCCCCGCCACCGGACCCTACGGAGGAGACATGCCACTGTTGAACCCTCCCCCAGCTGAAGTAGGGGGATTCCTGGCTCAAGCAGCTCGTTCGCCCAGCGAGCGAACGAGGCTGACGCTCTCAGCACCAGCCGGGACGGAACCTGCCCGGTTGCCCGTCAAGGCAATGGAGTTGCGCGTGCTTGGCTCTCGCAACGCGCGATGCCAGACTACCCGACCGCCCGGGCGGTCTTTCGCCTTTTGGGCGGAACTCCGTTCCCTGCCCTGCCCCGCAGGAGTTCGATTCATCCCCTGGTTGGAACCGGGCTTCCACGGCGGCGCGGGTCAGTCGTGGTCGTCCCTGACCTTGGCGGGCCAGACGCCGAGCGAGCGCTCGACGGCGGTGGCGCCCGCCCGGTCGACGGCACTGCGCACGACGGCGAAGATGGCGCCCTGGACGGCCGCGGCGAGCAGGATCTCGCCCCAGCGGCGATCCTCGTCGAGCGCCTCGGGAGCCTCCTCCTCGTGACGGATGGCCTTCCACGTCGCGCGGAACGCCAAGCCCGCCAGCGTGCCGCCGACCCAGCCCAGCACGAAGCCGACGGGCTGGTAGGCGAGCGGGATCTTGTGCTTCTTCCTGGCCATCGGTGTCTCCTCTGCCGGTACGGGGGTCGCCGGTGCGGGCGCCGGGGCCGTCAGGGCCGGCCTCGCGGCGGAACCTCCTCGCCGGGCCTCACGGGACCCGGAGGGGTCCCGTCGCCGAAGGGGCGCCCGCCGAGCTCCTCGCGGTGATGCGGACTCAGCCACCCGGACAGGTCCGGCCCGAGCGGCACGATCCGGGTCGGGTTGAGGCCCGTGTGCACCTGGTAGTAGTGCCGCTTGATGTGGTCGAAGTCGACCGTGTCCCCGAAACCGGGAGTCTGGTACAGGTCCCGGCCGTACGCCCACAGCACGGGGTTCTCGGCGAGCTTCCACAGATTGCACTTGAAGTGGCCGTGGTAGACGGCGTCGAACCGGACCAGCGTGGTGAACAGCCGGATGTCCGCCTCGGTGATCGTGTCGCCCACGAGGTAGCGCTGCCCGGCCAGGCGGGACGCCAGCAGCTCCAGTCGCCGGAACACGCCCGCGCAGGCGGCCTCGTAGTCCTCCTGGTTCGTGGCGAAGCCCGCCCGGTACACGCCGTTGTTGACGTCCTCGTACACCTCCGCCATCACCGTGTCGATCTCGTCGCGCCGCGCCCGCGGGTACAGGTCCGGCGCGCCGGGCCGGTGCAGCGCGCTCCACTCGGTGGCGAGGTCGAGCGTGATCTGCTGGAAGTCGTTGGTGACCAGCTCGCCGCTGGGCACGTCGACGACCGCGGGCACGCTCACCCCGCCGGGGTAGCCGGTCTCCCGCCGGTCGTAGGCCTCGCTGAGGAAACGGATCCCGAGTACGGGATCCCGGCCGTCGGCGTCGAGTGTGAAACGCCAGCTCCGGTCGTCCTGGATCGGATCCACGACGGCCAGTGACAGGGCGTCCTCCAGTCCCAGCAGCCGCCGGGAGACCAGTGACCTGCTCGCCCACGGGCAGGCACGGCTGACAACCAGCCGGTAACGTCCGGCCTCCACCGGCCAACCGTCCCGCCCGTCGGCGGTGATCCGGTCCGCGAAGTGGCTCTTGGACCGCTTGAAGGCCTTGTGGCCGTAGGCGTTGTTGCCCTCACCCCCGCCGCTCATGTGTCCTCCCTGCTCGACGGATGTCCTGGTGAACACGTTCCCCGAAATCCGCCGGCGGCACGGCGTGGGCCGCGGTGGCCGGGAGCGGGCGGGCACGAAGGGGCCCCGCCGCGACGGGGGAGCGCGGCGGGGCCTTACAGACGCATGCCCGGACGGGACGGGCTCATGCCTCCCGGCCGGACTTTCTCGCGCGGCTCAGTTCCCGGCGGCCGGTTCCAGCACGAAGACCGGGATCTCCCGCGAGGTCTTCTCCTGGTACTCGGCGTACGGGGGGAACGCGGCCACGGCCCGTTCCCACCACCGCGTCTTCTCCGTACCGGTGACCTCACGGGCCGTCATGTCCTGCTTGGCCGGACCGTCCTGGAGCTCGACGCGGGGGTCGGCCTTGAGGTTGAAGTACCAGAACGGGTGCTTGGGCGCACCGCCCTGGGAGGCCACCACGGCGTACCGCCCCTCGTGTTCCACGCGCATCAACGGTGTCTTGCGGATCCTGCCGCTCCGAGCGCCCACGGTGGTCAGCAGGATCACGGGCAGTCCCGTGTCCAGCAGCGTCGTCCCCTTGGTGCCACCGGAGCTCTCGTACAGCTCCACCTGCTCCCGCACCCACTGGGTCGGGCTGGGCTCGTACTCGCCCTCAAGAGCCATGCCGGCCGTCCTCTCGTCGCATCCCGTGACTGATGGTGCAACGCCATTCAACATCCGCACCCCCACGATTCATCCCCACCGCGCCCACACCGCCGGCCGGGCACGCCGCGCCGCCTCACGGACGGGCCGTGCCCCCTGCGGGCGGGCCGCGTTCCTCGCGGTCGATCAGCCTCTCCCTGCGGGCGGATTCCTCACGGGCGGGCGGCGTCGCCTCGCGGGCACACGGCGCCCCTGCG
>NZ_JBSFJL010000010.1:136429-136575 GCF_053598035.1 Streptomyces sp. NPDC001204
CTCCCTGCGGGCGGATTCCTCACGGGCGGGCGGCGTCGCCTCGCGGGCACACGGCGCCCCTGCGGGCGGGTCTCGTTCCGCGCAGCGGGCCGCGTCGCCTCGCGGGTGCACGGCGTCCTCCGCGGGCGGGGGAGCGTCTCCCCGAG
>NZ_JBSFJL010000010.1:136672-254822 GCF_053598035.1 Streptomyces sp. NPDC001204
GAGGGCGGGCCGTGTGCCGCGTGGGCGGGTCTCGTTCCGTCCGGGGGCCGTGCCCCCGTGGGCGCACGGCGTCCTTCTGCAGCCGACCGCGTCGCCTCGCGGGTGCACGGCGTCCTCCGCGGGCGGGGGAGCGTCTCCCCGAGGGCGGGCCGTGTGCCGCGTGGGCGGGTCTCGTTCCGTCCGGGGGCCGTGCCCCCGTGGGCGCACGGCGTCCTTCTGCAGCCGACCGCGTCGCCCCGCGGGCACACGGCGCCCCTGCGGGCGGGTCTCGTTTCGTGCGGGCGAGCCGCGTTGCCTGGCGGGACGGCGTCCTCTGCGGGCGGACCTTGTCCCGTGCAAGAGGACCGCGTTCCGCCTTGGGCACACGGCCAGCCACCCCGTGGGCGGACCTCGCCCCCCGGGCCGGCATCCCCCGTGGGCGGGACGCGTCCCTCGCAGTAGGGTCGCGTCCTCGTGGCGGCACCGTGGGCGGGTCGCTCATCCCGGTGGCAGCAGCATTCGTAGCGCCAGGGCCGTGATCACGGTGCTGGACGCCAGGGTCGTCACCAGCTGTCCCCGGGGGCCTGTCAGGGCGCGGCCGAGCAGGGCGCCGCCGCTCGCGAGCAGGAGTTGCCAGCTCGCGGAGGCGGCGAGGGCCGCCAGTACGAACACCGCCTGCTGGGACGGGGGCGCGGCCTGTGTGCCGCGGGTGCCGAGCACCAGCGCCGCGAAGTAGACCAGCGTGGTGGGGTTGAGCAGGGTGAGACCGAGCAGCGCCAGGTACGCACGGACCGGGCTCGGCGGCGGCGGGGCGGCCCGGGCGGCGAGCCGGTGCCCGCGGTACCGCCGCACCGCGCCGACCGCGCCCCGGACGGCCAGCGCGGCGAGCAGCAGGGCCGACGCCCAGCGCAGCGGCACGAGCGCCGGCCGCAGCGCGGCGGCCAGGGCCGAGCCGCCGAGCGTGGCGAGCAGGGCGTAGAGGCCGTCGGCCGTCGCCACGCCGAGCGCGGCGCACACACCGGTCCGCAGGGACGTACGGGCGGTCAGGGTGACGAGATGGGTCGCGACGGCGCCGACGGGCACGGCGATGCCGTAGCCCGCGAGCAGGCCCGCGACGAGCGCGGCGCTCACGACCGCGGCGGACCGGGCCTCCGGGGACGGCCGGGCTGCTGCTGGGACCGCGCGGGCAGTTCGGCGGCGGACGGCAGCGGCGGGAGCACATCGGTCGTGGACATGGCCGGATCCTGTATCCCGCGCCGTTTCGGCGGCAACCGAATTACGATGCGGAATGGGTGGTTCCCAGCCAGATGTCGTAGGTCCCCGATCTGGCCGAACTTCATGTCGTGCCCTAGGTGCCCCGGGCATCTAATGAAGATCGGCACGACGCATCCTTCGTCTGCGAGGTCTTCCATGACAGACCTGACCGAACTGTCCGAGCCCGTCTCCTTCCCCCAGGACCGGGCCTGCCCCTATCACCCGCCCACCGGGTACGACCCGCTGCGCACCGCCCGGCCACTGGCCCGCATCCGGCTCTACGACGGCCGCCCGGCCTGGCTCGTGACCGGCCACGCCGTCGCCCGAGACCTGCTGGTGGACCCCCGGCTGTCCACGGACCGCACCCGCTCGGGTTTCCCGGCCACCACGCCCCGCTTCGCCGCGGTCCGCGACCGCAAACCGGCGCTCCTGGGCGTCGACGACCCCAAGCACCGCACTCAGCGGCGGATGATGATCCCGAGCTTCACCCTCAAGCGCGCCACCGAACTGAGGCCGCGCATCCAGGAGATCGTCGACGAACTGCTGGACGCGATGATCGCGCAGGGACCGCCCGTCGACCTGGTGCGCGCCTTCGCGCTGCCGGTGCCGTCCATGGTGATCTGCGCCCTGCTCGGTGTGCCCTACGCCGACCACGAGTTCTTCGAGGAGCAGTCGAGGCGGCTGCTGCGCGGACCGACGGCCGAGGACACACAGGACGCCCGGGACCGGCTGGCGGAGTACCTGGAGGAGCTGATCGACCAGAAGCGTCGGCAGCCCGGCGAGGGCCTGCTGGACGAACTCGTCCAGCAGCGGCTGCACGAGGGTGAGCTGGACCGCGAGGAGCTGACCGCGCTGGCGATGATCCTCCTGGTCGCGGGTCACGAGACCACCGCCAACATGATCTCCCTGGGTACCTACACGCTCCTGCTGCACCCCGACCGGCTGACCGAGCTGCGCGCCGACGCCTCGCTGCTGCCGGACGCGATCGAGGAACTCATGCGGATGCTGTCCATCGCGGACGGGCTGCTGCGGCAGGCCACCGAGGACATCGAGATCGCCGGGACCACGATCAGGGCCGGGGAGGGCGTGGTCTTCTCCACCTCCGTCATCAACCGCGACGAGGAGGTCTACCCGGCGCCCGACACCCTCGACTTCCACCGTTCGGCCCGCCATCACGTCGCCTTCGGCTTCGGCATCCACCAGTGCCTCGGCCAGAACCTGGCCCGTACCGAGCTGGAGATCGCCCTGCGCACGCTCCTCGAACGGCTGCCCGGACTCCGGCTCGCCGCCCCGCCGGAGGAGATCCCCTTCAAACCCGGCGACACCATCCAGGGGATGCTGGAACTCCCCGTCAGCTGGTAAGAGGCTGCCGTCATGCACATCGAAATCGACAAGGACCGCTGCATCGGCGCCGGACAGTGCGCCCTGACCGCTCCGGGTGTGTTCACCCAGGACGACGACGGCTTCAGCGCCCTGCTGCCCGGCCGGGAGGACGGCGCCGGCGACCCGATGGTCCGGGAGGCCGCCCGGGCCTGCCCCGTGGGCGCCATCACGCTGTCAGAGGACGAGTAGCGGGCCACGCCGGCCACCGGTCCGCCGCGGGACGCGGCGGACCGGTGGGCCGGGCTGCCCGCCGTGCCGCCCCGTGGCCCCGGCGGAGGAGGATTGACTAGGGTTCCCGGGTGAGCGAACAGGCCCAGAAGCCCTCCGGGGCAACGCCCGGGACGAAGTCCGGGACAGCGTCCGGGAAACCCTTCCTCTACGTCGTCGTCTGTGCCGCCGGCATCGCCGAGGGCGTCAGCAAGCTGATCACCGCCGCGCAGGAACGGGGCTGGGAGGTCGGTGTCATCGCGACCCCGGTCGCCATGGGCGGCTTCTTCGACACCGCCGGGGTCGAGGCGCTGACCCGCCGCCCCATACGGTCGGCCTGGCGCACGCCGGCCGACCCGCGCCCGTTCCCGCCGCCGGACGCCGTGGTCGTGGCGCCCGCCACCTTCAACACGCTCAACAAGTGGGCCGCCGGGACCGCCGACACGCTCGCCCTGGGCACCCTGTGCGAGACGTACGGCCTGGGCGTCCCGGTCGTGGTCCTGCCGTGCGTGTCCGACACCCTCGCCGCCCACCCCGCCTACCGGGAGAGCCTCGCCCGCCTGCGCGGGATGGGCGTCCGCTTCGGGGAGCCGTTCTCCGGCGAACCGGCGCGGGACGGCGGCCGGCCCGAGTTCGGCTGGGAACGGGCACTGGACCTGCTGGACACGTTTCCGACGCGGACGCCCGCGGGCCGTCCCGGCTCGTGACCGGCGACCGCACCAAGGACAGGAGCAGCAACGATGCAGTACACAAGGCTCGGTTCGACGGGCCTCGAGGTGTCGCGGATCTGTCTGGGCTGCATGACCTACGGGGTGCCCGGCCGCGGCACGCACGAGTGGACCCTCGACGAGGAGGCGTCACGCCCGCTGATCCGGCAGGCGCTGGAAGCGGGGATCACCTTCTTCGACACGGCCAACGTCTACTCCGACGGCACCAGTGAGGAGATCGTCGGCCGCGCGCTGCGCGACTTCGCCCGCCGCGACGACATCGTGCTCGCCACCAAGGTGCACGGCCGGATGCGGCCGGGACCCAACGGCGGCGGACTGTCCCGCAAGGCGATCATGACGGAGATCGACCACAGCCTGCGCCGGCTGGGCACCGACTACGTCGACCTGTACCAGATCCACCGCTGGGACCCGCACACGCCGGTCGAGGAGACCATGGAGGCGCTGCACGACCTGGTGAGGGCGGGCAAGGTCCGCTACATCGGGGCGAGTTCGATGTACGCCTGGCAATTCTCCAAGGCCCAGTACACGGCCCTGCTGCACGGCTGGACCCGGTTCGCCTCCATGCAGAACCACTACAACCTGCTCTACCGCGAGGAGGAGCGGGAGATGCTTCCCCTGTGCGCGGACCAGGGCGTCGGCGTACTGCCGTGGAGCCCGCTGGCCCGCGGCCGCCTCACCCGGGACTGGGGCACCACCACCGGGCGGAGCGCCACCGACGCCTTCGGCGGCCGGCTCTACACGGAGGGCGACCGCGGCATCGTCGAGGCCGTCACCCGCGTCGCCGGGGACCGCGGGGTCCCGCGCGCCCAGGTCGCCCTCGCCTGGCTGCTGCGTCAGGACACGGTCACGGCGCCGATCGTCGGCGCGTCCAGGCCGGAGCACCTGCGGGACGCGGTGGCCGCGGTCGAACTGGAGCTGAGCGACAAGGAGGCCGAGGAGCTGGAAGGGCCGTACACACCGCACGCCGTCAGCGGTCACTGAGGGCGGCAATTGCCCTGTGCATCGGTCAGTAATCGCATTCCATCCGCGAGAATTGACAATTCGTCAACACAGGGCGGCGGGAGCGTTATGCACAAAACCGCGTGATCCCTTGTTGCTCGCCGCTGGCCTGTGCAAAGGTGTGGCCAGTCGGCGAGCAGGTCATGGGTCCACCCTCTGCGCGGTGGACGTTCGAGATGCCGACACGCCTTTCTGGGACGGATTTTTTGGTACGGACCAAATCCGCGGTGTGTATGGAGGAATGCGGCCGTGAAAGACCCGGGCACGTCCAATTCCCCCACGTCACCCGGTCCGTTCGGTACCACGGACGAGCAGTTGAGCGCCGAACTGCGGAAGTGGACGGGTACCTCGCCCGCTGTGCTGCCCGTCGGTGAACTCCTCGACCGGCACTGGGAGCCGGCCTTCGCCTACGCACGGCTGTGCGCCGACGGCCCGCATCCCGCGGGCATGCTCACCACCGCGGCCTTCACCCGCCTGTTCGGCGAGTCCCTGCGGCAGGCCGGGCCGACCGCCGCCTGGCGGCCTCAACTGCTCGTCACCGTACGCCGGATCGCGGCGGAGTGGAGCGGGGACCACCGCCAGGAGATGCTGCACCCGGAGCTGAGGGCCGCGGGCGCCGACGGAGAGCGGATCGCCGCGCGGCTGCTGCCGCCGGGTGACCGGCGTCTGCTGTCCCGTGCGTTCCAGCGGCTGCCGCAGACGGGCCGCGCCCTGCTGTGGCACGCGGAGGTCGACGCCGAACCCCTCGCCGTCCCGGCCCGCCTGCTCGGCCTCGACGAGGAGGACGCGCGCGTCGAACTCGGGCGGGCCCGGGAGCGGTTGCGCGAGGAGTGCCTCCAGGTGCACCGCGAGGTCGCACCCCGGCAGGAGTGCCTGCTCTACCTGCGGCTGCTCGACGTGACCTACCGGCGCGGCGGCGTCCATGTCGACCCCGATCTGCGCACGCACCTGGCCGGCTGCACGCACTGCCGGCACACCGCCGACCAACTGGCCCAGTTCAACGCGGACCTGGGCGGCGCGCTGGCCGAGGGAGTCCTCGGCTGGGGTGCCCGCGCCTACCGTGCCTCCCGCCTGGCCGGCCCCTCGGCCGCGACGGAACCGGAACCCCCCGCGCCCGCCGCCGCGTCGGGGCCGGTCGCGTCCGCCGTGGGAGAGCCGTTCGCGTCGGGGTGGCCGGAGACGCCGGACGGGGGCGAGCCTTTCGCGCCGGATCCGTCCGGTCCGGTGGCCGCCGGCCAGGCCTACCCGGCCGGGCGGCCCGACGGTCCGGGTCCGGGCGGCACCCTCGGTACCGACCCGGCGGGCAGGCCCGCCCCCGAGATGTCCGCCGCCGCGCCCTTCGCGGCCCCCGCCGCCGCCGAGCCCTGGGGTTCCGCCCCGCCGCTCGCCACCGCGGCCGTCGGCCCGGCCTCGCAAGCGGCACCGGCCGGTCGCGGTACCGGGGCCGATCGCAGGGCGCCGACGCCGGACGCGGAGCCGGTTCCGGCCGGCCGCGGCGCCGCGGCAGCGGGACCGGGGGACGGGGTGGCGTCGGCGGGCGGGACGACCGGGGGCCGTGCGGCCACGCGGGGGCGGTCGGCCCGGAAGGCGGCGCGGCGGGCGCGGCAGCGGAACCTGGTCATCGCGGTGGCGACGGTGAGCGGGCTGGTCGTGCTGCCGCTCACGCTGTGGGCGGTGCTCGGCTCCGGGGACGGAACCCCCACACGCGCCGAACGAAAGCCCTCCGGGCCGCCCGGCACCGGCGCCTCGGCCTCCGGACCGTCCTGGACCGGAGCCGGGACGGCGGCCAGGGGCACCCTGCGCGGACGGCTGCACAACGCCGCGTCCGGACTGTGCGTCGACGTCGTCGGTGAGAAGGCCGCCGAAGGCGCGGAGACCGAGCTGGCGGCCTGCTCCTCGGCCCCCGGCCAGCAATGGGTGTACGAGACCGACGGCCTGCTGCGCAGCGGCGCCGCGCCCGGCCTGTGCCTGGACTCCCACCTCGGCTACTCGGTACGGCTCGCCCCGTGCGTGGCCGGCTCCGGCCCCGGGGCCAGGAACATCCGCTACGACTTCACCCTTCAGGGCACCCTCGTACCCCGTTTCGACCAGGATCTGGCCCTGACGCCCGCCGCCACCGACGGCGGCGGCGCCCTCGTGCTCAAGACCCGCGCGAAGAACGACACCCAGCGCTGGGCGATGGACTCCTCCGCGCCGGAGCTCCAGATGGAGGTCGTCAACTGGGACCTGGACGGCGGCTCGTCGGCCCGGCCCGGCCCCGGACCGTCGGAGCCCGCGAAACCGGCGGAGACGCCCGCCCAGGCCCGCAGCGCGCCCCGGACGACCCCGTCGCCCACGGCCGGCAGCGCCGAGCCGTCCGCGACGGACAGCTGCTCCTCCCACGGCCACCCCTGCTCGTGGGACGACCGGAACCGGCGCCACCGCCACGGCGGCGGCCGCTGAAGGACGTCAGCGGTGGTGCGGCGGCGGGGGAGGGGGCATCGTCGTGAGGTCCGGCGCCGCCTCCGGCCACACCAGCAGCACCGCGCAGGGCGCGTGGTCGACGGCGAACCGCGCGGCCGGCCCCAGGCTGTGCGGGCCGAGCCGTTCACGGTCGCCGTCGCGGGCCAGCACCAGCAGGTCCGCGTCCTGCGCGGCCGCCACCACCTCGCGCTCCACCCGCCCGCGCCGCTCCATCCGGGTGCACGGCCGCCCGAGCCGGGCCGCGGCGGCCTCGAGCAGTTCGGCCGCCGACGTACCGCCGAGGTCCGTCAGCAGGTCGCCCGGGTCGCGCTCGGCATGGCCGCGGCCGAGCAGCCCGGCGAAGGCCCCGTGCGCCACGGCGGGCACCTCCGGCCCGCTGACGTGCAGCAGGACGACGTCGGACGCGTGCGGAGCATGGGTGCGCACGGCGTCCACACAGGCGGGCCAGGTGCCCTCCACCAGCCAGGTGATCACACGCATCCGGTCGGCCTCCTTCCGTGTCACAGCACCGCCAGCGCCCCCCACAGTGCCACCACGGCCGGCACGAGCGCGGCCGGCACGGCCAGCAGACCCAGCCGGGTGAACTCCCTGAGGTCCACACCGTGTTCGTGCTGGTGCACGATCCGCCGCCACAGCAGGGTCGCCAGCGACCCGGCGTAGGTGAGGTTCGGGCCGATGTTGACGCCGAGCAGCACGGCGAGGACGGCCCCCGGCCCGGTCGGCGCGGTCAGCGGCAGCAGGACCAGCACCGCGGGCAGGTTGTTGATCAGGTTGGCGAGGACGGCGGCCAGCGCGGCGACGGCGAGCAGCGCGGGCAGTCCCGTACCGCCGGGCAGGATGTGCCCGAGGGCACCGGCGAGACCGTTGTCGACCACCGCGCGGACCACGATGCCCAGGGCCAGGACGAAGGCGAGGAAGGACGGAGCAGCCGCCCGCACCACGCTGAGCGCACTCGCCCTGCGCCGCAGCAGCGCGCGCCCGGCCAGTACCAGCGCCCCCGCCAGGGCGGCCCACACCGGTGCCACGCCGAACGCGGAGGTGACGACGAACCCGGCGAGCGTGCAGGCCACGGTGACCAGGGCGAACAGCGGCAGCTCGGGCGTCTCGCAGGTGCGCGGCGAGGGCACCGCGGCGGCCAGGTCGCGGGCGAAGAAGCGCCGGAACACCACGTACTCGGCTCCGATCGCCACCAGCCACGGCAGCGCCATCAGCGCCGCGAACCGGGTGAAGCTCAGCCCGCTCGCCGCGAACGCCAGCAGGTTGGTGAGGTTGGAGACGGGCAGCAGCAGCGACGCCGTGTTGGACAGATGCGTGCAGGCGTAGACGTGCGGCTTGGGCCGTACGCCGGTGCGGGCGGCGGTGGCGAACACGACCGGCGTCAGCAGCACGACCGTGGCGTCCAGGCTGAGCACGGCGGTGATGGCGGACGCCAGCGCGAACACGGCGGTCAGCAGCCGCACCGGGCGGCCGCGCGCCCGGCGGGCCATCCATGCCCCGCAGGCATGGAACAGCCCCTCCACGTCGCAGAAGTGGGCGAGCACCAGCACCGCGGCGAGGAACCCGACCACCGGTCCCAGCCGGTCGGCCTCGGCCCGCGCGTGGTCCAGCGGGATCGCGCCGGTGGCGACGGCGATCCCGGCGGCGGGCACGGCCATGACCGCCTCGGGCCAGCCGAAGGGACGGACGACGGCCCAGGCGAGCACGGCGACGAGCAGGACGACCGAGAGGGCCTCGGCCAGCGGGGTGTTCAGAGCGGTGTTCCTCAGGACGTGACCGATGGTGCCCGCCCATCAAAGCAAAGGGCCGTGCCGGACCTGCGCGGGAGAGCGCCGCCGACGGTACCGGTCAGGGCTCGGTGCCGGGGCTGAGAACCGTCAGGAACACCGAGGAGGCGTTGCCGCCCACGGGCACCTGGCCGGCCGTCCACTTCACCGTGAGGTGGTCGCGCTCGTCCGGCGGTGTGACGATCAGCGAGGCGGGCGTCGCCGTCCTCGCCCCGCTCACTCCGGGGTTGGAGAAGGTCAGCCCCGCCCAGGCGCTCCGGCCGGGCTTCAGCGTCACCGTGGTGGGGGTGCCCGAGGACCGCTTCGGGTCCGGGCCCAGCTGCCTGCCGGAGGCGTCCACGAAGGCGGCGCCGGGATAGCCGTGCACGGTGCAGGTGCGGCCGGAGGTGTTCGTCAGGACGACCGGGAAGTTCTCCTGCCCGGCGCCCGGGTTCTCACGGCCCACCGACGCCCTGAGTTCGGAGGTGTGACAGCGGGTGCTCGTGGCGGGGGCGGGGGTGCCGCCCGTGTGCCGGACGGTGCCCGGGGCGGAGCCGGTGGCCGTGCCGCTCGGGGGCGCGGCGGCGCCGCTGGGCGCGGAGCTCGTGGCGGGAGCCGTGCCGGGTGCCGTCCCGGCGGTGGCGCCGCCGGTCGCGGGCGCGGCGGTGCCGGACACCTTCTGCGGGGCACCGCTCGTGCCGCTGTTGTGGCCGCAGGCGGTCAGCGGCAGGCCGAGCAGGGCGACCGCGCCGACGAGCAGGGCCGCCCGGCGGGCGGACGGGGACTTGTGCGCCATGTTCCACACTCCTGGGTCGCTCGCACGCGGTGACCGCGTGCCTACGGCGCCGGGTGCGCCGTCCTGAGTGTCCGATGCACGGACCGGGCGAAAAGTTCGCGGCCGGCCGCACCTTTTCTCCCGGTGACTTCTTCCCGCGCGGACCCCGGCCGGCTCTCACCCGTACGAGTTCGAGCAGCTCTCACCGGTACGAGGCCGGCCGGCTCTCACCCGTACGAGTTCGAGCAGCTCTCACCGGTACAAGGCCGGGCGGCTCTCACCCGGACGGGGTCGAGCTGCTCGACCTCGTACGGGGTCAGGTGACGCGCAGGGATCCCAGTACGCGGTCGGTCGCGTCGCCGCCGCCGTGCTGACGGATCTGCACGTACAGCTGCGGCTGCCCGCCGCCCGCCGGGACCAGCGCGGTCTCCGTGAGCCGGCCGCCGCCGGGGCAGTCGCTCCAGGCCCGGATCCGGCCGTGCCACCGCCCGCCGGTGTAGGCGCGGGCGCCGTCGTAGTGGCAGCCCGGGTGGCCGAGCGTGTCGACCCGGGCGGTGACGTCGCCGTGCTCGCTCAGTCCGGCGAACACCCCGCGCACGTCGGCCCCGAGGTCCTGCCACCGGGTCAGGTCGTCGGCGACGGCGAGCCCCGGCTCGTGCCCGGCGGGCAGCCCCAGCGCCGCGGGATCCCAGCCGGAGTCGCGCAGTTGGCGCCCCCAGCCGTCGGGCACCCGCACCGCGATCCGGCCGGTGGCGTCCTCGACGCCCACGCCGGACGCCGAGGACGGCCGGTTCACCAGGGCGAAGGCGGCCCCGGCGACGGCGACGGCCGCCACGGCGGCGGCCAGCGCGAAGGTCCTGGACCGCCCGCGCGGGCGGACGGCGGCCGTCGGGGCCGAGGCCAGCCGTTCCAGCTCGTCAGCGAACGCCTCGGCGGTGGGCCAGCGCCGCTCCCGGTCCGGTTCCAGGGCCCGCATCAGGGCCCGGGCGACACCGGGGTCCAGGCCCGGCCGCAGCCGCTCGGGCCGTACCACCGCGCCGGGCTCGGCCGGCACCGTGCCCGTGACGAGCCGGTAGCCGACCGCGCCCAGTCCGTAGACGTCCGCCCGCGCGTCGATGCCCGCGCCGGGCCCGGCCTGCTCCGGTGGCCGGTACCCGGCCGAACCCGCCGCCAGGGTCAGCCCCGAGGCCTGCGCCAGGCTCTTGGCGAGCCCGAGGTCGGCGAGCAGCACCCGGCGGCTGCCGTCCGGCGCGGTGCGCAGCAGCACGTTGCTCGGCTTGACGTCCCGGTGCACGATGCCCGCCTCGTGCAGGGCGTGGGCGGAACGGGCGGCCAGCGCGGTCAGCCGCAGGGCCTCCGGCACCGGCAGCGGACCGGCGTCGAGCAGGTCGGCGAGGGTGCCGGCGTCGGCGTACTCCATGACGAAGTACGGTCTGCCGTCGGGCAGTTCACCGATGTCGTAGACCTGGGCCACCCGGGACGAGCCGGCCCTGCGCAGCAGCCGTGCCTCGGCCAGGAACCGCTCGCGCACGTCGAGGCGGTGGGACCAGTTCTCGGCGAGGACCTTGACGGCCACGGGGGCCTCGAGCTCGTCGTCGTGGGCGAGCCACACCGTGCCGAAGGCGCCCGTGCCCAGGCGCCGTTCGAGCCGGTAGCGGCCGATCCGCTCGAGGGAGTGCATGCGACTATCATGCCTGCCCCGGGATCGACGCAAAGGGGGCCTTGTCGTGCAGAACGCCGTGCCGCTCGAAGACCTCGCCCGCCGTGCCGCCGCCGGTGACGGCACCGCGCTGGAGGCCCTGCTCCAGCAGGTCCGGCCCGAGGTGGTCCGGCGCTGCGGGCGTTTCCTGCCCTGTCGCGAGGACGCCGAGGAGGCCGCGCAGGACGTGCTGCTCCAGATCGCGCGGAGGATCACCTCCTTCGAGGGGCGCAGCCGCTTCGGCACCTGGCTCTACACGGTCGTCGCCAACTGCTGCCGCCAGAAGTACCGGGAGCTCAAGCGCCGCGCCGCCGAGCAGCCCGCGCGGATCGAGCCTGCGCAGTACGCCGACCCGCGCACCACGAGCGTCATCGCGGGCTCCCGGGTGGACCTGCTGGAGGCGCTGGACCGGCTGGAGCGGGAGCATCCCCACCTGGTGGCTCCGCTGGTGTACCGGGACATCTGCCGGCTGGAGTACGCCGAGGCCGCCGAGCGGGCGGGCATCCCGCTGGGCACGCTCAAGTCGCGGCTGTACGAGGCACGCCGGCGGGTGCGGCCCTGGCTGGCCGACGGGTCCTGAGGCCCGGCCGGGCTCACTCGTCGTCGAGCAGGCCCAGCTCCGCCCAGATCGTCTTGCCCTCGGCGGTGTGCCTGCTGCCCCACCTCCGGGTGAGCTGGGCGACCAGCAGCAGGCCGCGGCCGCCCTCGTCCCAGGTCTTGGCACGGCGCAGGTGCGGAGCGGTGTGGGTGGTGTCGGACACCTCGCAGGTCAGGTGCGACTCGTCGTGGATGAGCCGGAGCCGTATGGGCGGGGTGCCGTACCGGATCGCGTTGGTGACCAGCTCGCTGACCACCAGTTCGGCGGTGAACGCGGCCTCGCTCAGCCCCCAGTCGTCGAGCCGGTCGACGACCTGCTTGCGGACCGGCGCGACCAGTGACGGGTCGGCGGGGATCTCCCAGGTCGCCACCTGGGAGGGCGGCAGGGCGCGGGTGCGGGCCAGCAGCAGCGCCGCGTCGTCGGAGGCGCCGCCCGCCGGCAGCAGGGTGTGCAGGACGCGGTCGCAGGTCTCCTCCAGCGAGCCGCTGCGGGCGGCCAGCGCCTCGCACAGCAGCCGGTGCCCGGCGTCGGTGTCCCGCTCGCGGCTCTCGACCAGTCCGTCGGTGTAGAAGGACAGCAGGCTGCCTTCCGGCAGTTGGAGCTCGACGCTCTCGAACGGCAGCCCGCCCAGGCCCAGCGGCGGACCGGAAGGCAGCTCCACCCGGCGGGGCGGGCCGTCCGGCGGGACCAGCACCGGCGGCGGGTGCCCGGCGCGGGCGAGCGTGCAGCGCCGGGAGACCGGGTCGTACACCGCGTACAGACAGGTCGCGCCGACCTCGCCCGGCCGTCCCTCGGCCCCGGCCTCGGCGGACAACCGGGCCACCACGTCGTCCAGATGGGTGAGCAGCTCTTCCGGGGCGAGATCGATGTCGGCGAGGGTGCGCACGGCGGTGCGCAGCCGGCCCATGCTGGCCGAGGCCTGCACGCCGTGCCCGAGGACGTCCCCGACGACCAGGGCGACCCGCGTCCCGGACAGCGGGATCACGTCGAACCAGTCGCCGCCCACCCCGGCCCGGGCCGCCGGGAGGTAGCGGGAGGCCGCTTCCACCGCGGCGGTCCGCGGCAGGCTGCGCGGCAGCAGGCTGCGCTGGAGGGCGAGGGCGGTCTCCCGCTCGCGTGAGTAGCGCCGGGCGTTGTCGATGCAGACGGCGGCGCGGGCCGTGACCTCCTCGGCCAGCAGCACGTCGTCGGGCATGAAGGGGGCGGGCTGCCGGAACCGGGTGAACACGGCGACCCCGAGGGTCACGCCCCTGGCCCGGATCGGCACGGACATCGTGGCGTGGACGCCGAGTTCGCGGGAGTGCAGGCGGCGCACCGGGTCCCAGGACAGCCACTTCTCGAGGTCACCCGACTCCTTGGAGATCACCACGGAGTGGCCCGTGACCAGGGAGGCGCCCTGTGGGGAGGTGGCCGGGTACGGCTCGGTCCGCCCGGCGACGGCCAGCGCCTCCGGGCTGCCCGCGTTGACGGAGCGGTGGGCTGCCCGGCGCAGCACGACCGGCATCGTCACCGGCCCGGTGAGCGGTTCCCCGCCGTGCTCGGGCGGGTCCAGCAGGTCGACGCTGACGAAGTCGGCGAGGGCCGGGACGCAGACGTCGGCGAGTTCCTGCGCCGTCCGTGCGACGTCGAGGGTGGTGCCGATACGGACACTCGCCTCGTTGACCAGTTGCAGCCGTTCGCGCGCCCGGTACTGCTCGGTGAAGTCGTGCGCGGCGACGCACACCCCGCGCACCCGTCCCTGCGGGTCGGTGATCGGGGACATCCGGGCCAGCCAGGCGGTCACCTGGCCGTCGCCGCCTATCGGCACATACGTCCGCACGTCGTTCCCCCGGCCGGTGGTGAGGACCCGGTGCATGTGCCGCTCGAAGTCCTCGCTCTGCCGGCGGCCGCCGATCTCGGAGAGGCGCAGGCCCCGCAGCCGATCGGCCGGCACCCCGAGCACGTCGGCCATGGCGGCGTTCATCCCGTGCAGCCGCAGCCGCTCGTCGTAGATCGCCACGGCGCAGGGGGACTGCATGAGCTCGGCCCGGACCAGCGGGTCGTCGGGGTCCGGGGGACCGCCGCCCTCCAGCGGGGTGACCAGAAGCCAGTTGCCGCCGTCCTCGGGGCGCCGATGGTGGGCCAGGACCCAGACGGGCACGGCACGTCCGTCGCGGTGACGCACGGTCAGCGTGCCGTTCCAGCGCGGCTCGTCGGGAAGGCGGGTGTCCGGGCGGTCGGCCAGCAGGGTCGCGGCCCGCTCGCCCAGCACCTCCTCGGGCGCCCAGCCGAGCAGCCGGCGCGCGCCCTCGTTCCATTCGACGAGGACGCCGTGCTCGTCGACGACGGCCCGAGCCGTGGCGGCATCGTCGAACGGATACACGGGGCTCATCGTCGCCACTCCATCGCGCACACTCACAGTGAACAGGTGCGTCACTTCCGTTCCAGCCTAGTGCGTACCGGCGCCGTACGGACGGCGACCCCCCTGCCGGTCGAACGCGGTCACGCGGCCGGGCCCGCCCTGCGGCGCGCCGGCGCAGGGGACGGACGCGTCGGCGCCCCGGAGGGAAGGCCGGGCCCGCCGTCCGGCGGGCAGGGCCGTGTCGGTGGCCCGGGAGGCAACACGTCCCGTCGGGACCGTTGACGGATGTCATGGCTGCAACAAGCATGGTGCCTTCGCCCTTGGGAGCGCTCCCACTGTGCCTTCGCCCATGAAGGCGCTCCCCTGGGCGCCGCCCGTACCTCCTCCGAGGAGCTCAGACGTGAAACGACGCAGAACCACCTTGCTGTCCGTGGCAGCCCTGCTCGCGGCGGCCCTCACCACCCTGCCGTCCGCCCCGCGGGCTCTGGCCGACGAGGTCGAGCAGGTCAGGAACGGCACCTTCGACACCACCACCGAGCCGTGGTGGACGACCAGCAACGTCACCGCGGGCCTGTCCGACGGCCGGCTGTGCGCGGACGTGCCCGGCGGCACCGCCAACCGCTGGGACGCCGCCGTCGGACAGAACGACATCACCCTGGTGAAGGGCGAGACCTACCGGCTGTCGTTCACGGCGACCGGCACCCCCGACGGGCATGTCGTCCGGGCGCTCGCGGGGCTCTCGGTGGCGCCGTACGACACCTGGTTCGAGGTGAGCCCGCAGCTGAGCGTCTCGGGCAACGCCTACTCCTACACCTTCACGTCCCCCGTCGACACCACCCAGGGCCAGGTCGCCTTCCAGCTCGGCGGCACCGCGGACCCCTGGCGCTTCTGCC
Source organism: Streptomyces sp. NPDC001204 (assembly GCF_053598035.1). Taxonomy (NCBI): domain Bacteria; kingdom Bacillati; phylum Actinomycetota; class Actinomycetes; order Kitasatosporales; family Streptomycetaceae; genus Streptomyces; species Streptomyces sp. NPDC001204. The sequence continues at coordinate 151,755 of NZ_JBSFJL010000010.1, forward strand.
TGGACGACGTGTCGCTCCTCGGCGGCGTCCCGCCGGAGGTGTACGAGCCCGACACCGGGCCGCGGGTGCGGGTCAACCAGGTCGGCTATCTGCCCGGCGGCCCCAAGAACGCCACGCTGGTCACCGACGCCGGCGCCAAGCTGCCGTGGCGGCTGCGCGACGCCCGCGGGACCGTCGTCGCCCACGGCTGGAGCACGCCGCGGGGCACGGACGTCTCCTCGGGGCAGAGGGTGCACTCGATCGACTTCGGCGCCTACAAGGGGAGCGGCAAGGGCTTCACGCTGGTCGCCGACGGTGAGACGAGCCACCCGTTCGGCATCGGCGCCGACGTCTACGACCAGCTCCGCCTGGACTCGCTCAAGCACTACTACACCCAGCGCAGCGGCATCGCGATCCGCGAGGACCTGCGGCCCGGCTACGCCCGCCCGGCCGGCCACCTGAACGCCGCCCCCAACCAGGGCGACGCCAAGGTGCCCTGCCAGCCGGGCCTGTGCGACTACACGCTGGACGTCACCGGCGGCTGGTACGACGCCGGCGACCACGGCAAGTACGTCGTCAACGGCGGCATCACGACCTGGGGACTGCTGAGCACCTACGAGCGCACCCTGCACGCCCGCACCGCCCGGCCCGCGAGCCTCGGTGACCGGACGCTCGCCCTTCCGGAGAGCGGCAACAAGGTGCCCGACATCCTGGACGAGGCCCGCTGGGAGCTGGAGTTCCTGCTGAAGATGCAGGTGCCCGCCGGGAAGCCGCTGGCCGGCATGGCGCACAGCAAGGTCCACGACGAGCAGTGGACGGGGCTGCCGCTGCTGCCGAGCCAGGACCCGCAGAAGCGCGAACTGCACCGGCCGACCACCCAGGCGACCCTGAACCTGGCGGCGACGGCCGCGCAGGCGGCCCGCCTCTACGAGCCGTACGACCGTGCGTTCGCGGCGAAGGCCCTGCGGGCCGCGCGCACGGCCTGGACCGCGGCCCTCGCCCATCCCGCGGTCCACCCCGACCCGGACGACGGCATCGGCGGCGGTGCCTACCCCGACGACAACGCCACCGACGAGTTCTACTGGGCGGCCGCCGAGCTGTACCTCACCACCGGCGAGCGGCAGTTCGCGGACTACGTGACCAAGTCCCCCCTGCACACGGCCGACATCTTCGGCAGCGTCAGCTTCGACTGGGCCGCCACCGCGGTGCCCGCCCGCCTCGACCTCGCCACCGTCCCGAGCAAGCTGTCCGGCCGGGAGAAGGTGCGCCAATCGGTGATCAAGGGCGCGGACAAGTACCTCGCCACACTGAAGGCGCAGCCCTACGGCATGCCGTACGCGCCCGCGAACAACATGTACGACTGGGGCTCCAACAGCCAGATCCTCAACAACGCCCGCGTCCTCGCCGCCGCCTACGACCTCGACGGCGCCACCAAGTACCGCGACGGCGCGGTGCAGAGCATGGACTACATACTGGGCCGCAACGCCCTCAACATCTCCTACGTCACCGGCTACGGCACGGTCAGCTCCCATAACCAGCACAGCCGCTGGTACGCCCACGAGCTCGAGCCGAGCCTGCCGAACCCGCCCAGGGGCACTGTCGCGGGCGGGGCCAACTCCAGCATTCAGGACCCGTACGCGCAGAGCAAACTCCAGGGCTGCGTGGGCCAGTTCTGCTACATCGACGACATCGAGTCCTGGTCGACCAACGAGACGGCCATCAACTGGAACGCGGCGCTGGCCTGGATGGCCTCCTTCGCGGCGGACCAGGGCCGGCAGGCCGGGCCGCCCGCTCACCCCGGACGCGGGTGAGCGAGCCGGACCGCAGGAGCGCCGCCGCGTCCCCAGCGGCGCGGCGGCGCGCGGCCCAGACTGCCGCGGACCCGTCTCTCGGTACCGCTGTCCGGCCGCTGTGACCAGCGGATATTTACGGGAAAGTACCCGGGCGGTACCGTGTGGACCATGCCAGCTCTGAATGTGGAGTTCAGCGATCGCGAGCTCGAGGACCTGCGCCGGATCGCCAAGGAACGCGGCACGTCGATGAAGGCACTCGTGCGCGAGGCCGCCGCCGCGGACATAGCCCGGCACCGGGCCCTCCAGGAGGGCGCCGAGGCCTTCCGGCGGTTCTTCACGGCCCACGCGGACGAGTTCGCGACGGCCTTTCCCGAGGACGAGACAGCCACGAAGGGCGAGGGGCGGGCAGCCTGACCGATGACCCCCGTCATCCACATCGACGTGCCCTGGCTGCTCCAGCGTCACGAGGAGGTCCTGCCGGACCAGCCCGCCGTCGACGACTTCTCGGCCCTGGTGGCCGCCGTCGCCCGCCACCGTGTCGACCCGCCGCGTCTCGGCGTCAATTCGGATCCCGCCTGGCGGGCCGCCGCCCTGCTGCACACCCTCGCCGTGCTCAAACCCCTGCCGTCGGCCAACGCCCGTTTCGCCTGCGCGACGGCCGTGGCCTACATGTTCGTCAGCGGCGTCGGCGTCGACCCGCCCTACGGCGCGCTCGTCGAACTCACCCGCGACCTGATGTCCGGCAAGGCCGACGTCTACGGCGCCGCCGACCGCCTGCGCTCCTGGGAGATCTGACACCGCTCGCCGTACGCCCCAGGGGCCGCCGGCCGTGGGGCGGGAGGAACACGGTCGGCGGCTGGCGCGCGCAGGATGGCCGCCGTCCCGCGCCGGGCCCTGGAGAGGCCGAAATCAGTGCACTCCCGGGCCGGTTGCGCGGGGAGCGTGCGCGCGGGGCCGATGTGTGCGCGTGCTTCACACGGGGCGCACGGCAACGACGGGAACGCGTGGGCGCGCACCGCTCGGTGGTGTACGCCCGCAGCGCCCGGTGACGTCCCGCTTCCTGAATTTCCGTCAATGATGCCCGTGTTGTCGGTATGTCTTGTTGTGTGTCAATGAGCTGTGCAAGGCTGAGCGGCCCGCGCGTGGGCAAGGGCCGGTCCTGAAGGGACAGTTGGGGAGTCGAGCCGATTCGTCCGCCGGCCGTGTGCCAGACCCGCGGGCCCGCTCCACACAGGTACGTACCAAAGGAAGCCTCTTCGTGCCCACCCCCCACCCCTCCCGTCCTCCCAGCCCGCCGCCCGGCGGGATCCCTGGGGAGTCCGACGAATCCCTCGCCGCCCGGCTCACCGGCAGCACGGACGACGAAGTCGGCCACTGCGTCGCCCTGCTGATCGCCCGCCACTGGCAGCCGGTCCACGACTACGCGGTGATCTGCCTCGCCTCCCCGGCGCCCCTCGCGGCCATGGTGACCTCGGCCGCCTTCCACCAGGTCTTCGACCGGCTGACCCTGGGCGAGCCGGGCACCGCGCTGCGCCCCCGGCTGCTGCTGACCGTGCGGGACACGGTCCGGCTGTGGGCCGCCGAGGACCGCGTGTCCGCCGCCCTGCCCGAGCTGCACAAACCCGCCGGAGGCCGGGGCATGCGGGCCGCCGCGACCCTGGTCCCGGAGAACCGCCGGCTCGCCCAGCGGTCCTTCGAGGGCCTCGTCCCGGCCGCCCGGTGCCTGCTGTGGCACACCGAGGTCGAGGCCGAACCGCTCGGCGTCCCGGCCGGGTTGCTGGGCATGGACCCCGACACCGCCTCCCGCGCCCTGGAGGAGGCCAGGGACAAGTTCCGCGAGGGCTGCGTGCGCGCCCACCGCGACCTCGCGCCGACCGACGACTGCCGCTTCTACAACCGGCTGCTCGACGTGCCGATCCGCCGCGGCGGCGCCCTGCTGCCGGACGTCGAGCGGCATCTGGACGACTGCCGCTACTGCCGCGACGCCGCCGGGCAGCTCGGCCAGGTGGAGAACGCACCGGGCGCGCTGCTCGCCGAGGCGGTGCTCGGCTGGGGCGCCCGCCGCTACTTCGACTCCCGCCCGGGCCGCGCCGGGCACGCCGCGCGCACGAAAGGCTCCGCCCGGCACGGCGGGAGACGGTCGGCCGGAGGCGGCCGGCGCCGGCTGCTGTCCCGGCTCGCCGCGCCGGTCCGCCGCGCCCCGGGCGGCCCGCGGTCGTCCCGGGCGCTGCGCACCGGCCTCGGCCTCGTCTCCGCCTCCCTGCTCGCGACCGTGCTCGGCGTCAGCCTGTGGTCGCACGGCGACGGCACCGCCCCGGCCGCCTCAACCGGCGCGTCCGGCACGCGGGACACGGTGCACGGCGCCGGCTCCGGGGCCCCGTCCGGCGGTTCCGCGGCACCCGGCACCGCCTTGCCGTCCCCGTCGACCGAGGAGACCCGGCTGCGCAACATCGGGGCCGGCCTGTGCCTGGCCGTCCGTGGCGAGCCGAAGGCCGGAGCGGCCACCGCACTGGCCGAGTGCTCCTCGGCCTGGAGCCAGCGGTGGACGCTGGAGGACGACGGGCTGCTGCGCAGCGTCGCCGACCCCGGCCTGTGCCTCGACTCGCACGCGGACGCGGGCGTGGTCGTCCTCGGCACCTGCGCGGAGGCCGGTGACGAGCGGGGCCCCGACGTGCGCTACGTCGTGGGCGCGCGGGGAGAGTTGCAGCCCCGCTGGGGCGAAGGACTCGCCCTGGCCTCCGCCTCGCCGCAGGCGGACGCGGACATCGTCGTCAAGGTAGGCGACGGCACCGCCGCGCAGCGCTGGGCGGCCGACTCCGCGTCGGTGACTCCGGGGCCGCTGTCGGTCGCCGGGCCGGGCACGCCGTCCGCCCGCCGGGCCGCACCGCCGGACGTCACCATGTGAGCGGCCGTGGCCGCCGCCCGCGTCCGGGCGGCGGCCACGGCCGGCCGGCTCGGGTCAGGCCGGGTCCTCGACGAGGTCGCCCGCGCCGACCGTGGCCGGCCCGGCGTGTCCCGTCAGGGCGAGTGTGAGGTCGAACTCCGCGAGCAGACAGCGGATCACGTGCTCGACGCCCGCCTGGCCGTCCAGACCGAGCCCGTACGCGTACGGCCGGCCCAGCAGCACCGCCCGCGCACCGAGGGCGAGCGCCTTGAACACGTCGTCCCCGGTGCGCACACCGCTGTCGAACAGGACCGTCAGCCGGTCGCCGACCGCCTCGGCCACCCGGGGCAGCGCGTCGGCGGCCGCGACGGAGCCGGCCACCTGGCGCCCGCCGTGGTTCGACACCACCACGCCGTCCATGCCGGCGTCGGCGGCCAGGCGGGCGTCATCGGGGTGCAGGATGCCCTTCAGGACGATCGGGCCGTCCCAGTTCTCCCGCAGGAAGGCCAGATCCGGCCAGGTCTTGCCGGGGTCGGCGAACATGCCCACGAAGTGCAGCACCGCCGCGTTGGGATCCTCGTGCACCGGCTTCGCCAGACCCGCCCGGAAGGCCGGGTCGGAGAAGTAGTTGGCGGTGCCCACGCCGTGCAGGAACGGCAGGTACGCCTGGTCCAGATCGCGGGGCCGCCAGGCCAGCAGCGGGGTGTCCAGGGTGACCACCAGGACGCTGAACCCGGACGCCCCGGCCCGGCTCAACAGGCTCCGGGTCACCTCACGGTCCTTGGCCCAGTACAGCTGGAACCAGCGCTCGGCGTCCCCCATCGCCTCGGCGACCCGCTCCATGGGCGTACTGGAGGCCGACGACAGGACGAACGGCACGCCCTGCGCCGCGGCGGCACGCGCCGCCGCCGGCTCCGCGTCCGGGTGCAGGATCGACAGCACCCCGACCGGCGCCAGCGCCAGCGGGGCCGGCAGGGCCCGGCCCAGCACCTCCACCGCCAGATCGCGCGCGTGGACGTCCCGGAGCATGCGCGGCACGATCCGGCGCCGGTCCAGGGCGGCCCGGTTGGCCCGCGCCGTACTGCCGTTGCCCGCGCTGCCCGCCACATAGCCCACCGGGCCCGGGCCGAGCCGCCGCTCGGTCAGCTCCTCCAGGCGGGTCAGGTCGGTGGGCAGCCGCGGTACCGCGCCCGTCATGCCGTTGAGATAGATCTCGTACTGGAAGTCCGCCCAGTGCTTCGCCATCCGTCCCTCCCGAAGTCGCCCGTCACGCGCGTGACCCGACGATACTGGCCGGTAGGCGCGGGCCGGCAGCTCCGGGAGCGGACCGCCCGCTCGTCAGTCCGAGGCCGCGGACTCGACCAGGATCCGGGCCAGTTCGCCGGGCCGGGAGAACATCGGCCAGTGGCCGGTGTCCATCTCCACCAGTTCCCAGCGCTCGCTCTTCAGCGCCTGGGCCACGACGGGCATCGGCTCGGCCCCGTCCAGCAGGCACTTGACGTACGTCGCGGGCAGCTCGCCCAGCGGGCGCTCCAGCACGGCCGGTTCGGTGAGCGAGGGGCCGGGCTGCGGGGTGCCCTCGTGACGATGCGCTGGATCCGCTCGTCCGTCAGCTCCTGGCCGGCGCAGTCGTCCGGAGGGAGGGGCGGCCAGATGCCGTCGTTCGCGTCGAGCTCCCGGCGGACCCGGTCGCCGCCGATGCCCGACACGAACGCCTCGCCGTCCAGTGGCACGTTGGAGTCGACGAACACCACGCGCCGCAGCCTGTCACCGATCCCGCTCGGCCGCCTGACCGACCGGGATGCCCGAGCAGCTGTGCCCGACGAGGACGACGTCCCGCAGATCGTGGCGCTCCACGTGGCCGACGATGCCCTGGACGTGGGTCCGCTGCCCGGCCGGCACGTCCCTCTTCTCGGCGAGACCGCTGAGGGTGAGGGCGTGGACGTCGTGCCCGGCCTCCCGCAGACCGGGCACGACCGCGTCCCACGCCCAAGCACCCAGCCACCAACACGAAGTGAGTCATGCCGGCCGACGTACCGGGCGGGTGTGACAACGCTCCGCGATTCGCGCACCGCCGACGCGCACGGCCGCCCGCGCCGGCGGGCCGCCTCCCGGACCGGTCAGTCGGCCTCGGCGGGCACCGGCACCACGCCGCCGTCCTGCGCACCCAGCCACGCGCCGGCCACCAACACGAAGTGAGTCATGCCGGCCGACGTACCGGGCGGGTGTGACAACGCTCCGCGATTCGCGCACCGCCGACGCGCACGGCCGCCCGCGCCGGCGGGCCGCCTCCCGGACCGGTCAGCCGGCCTCGGCGGGCACCGGCACCACGCCGCCGTCCTGCGCGCCCGGCCCTGTGACGGGCGGCACCGGGACGTCGACGGCACGGGCCAGCCGCGGACCGTCGGGACCGTAGACCGCCCAGGGCTCGGGGAACAGCCACAGCAGCGCCAGGAACAGCACCGCGGCCGACGCCAGCGACAGCGGCAGGCTGATGTCGACGCCGTTCGCCACGTCGCCCAGGGGGCCGACGAACTGCCCCGGGATGTTGGTGAACAGCACCCCGATGAGCGCCGACACCCACCAGGCGGTCAGGCCGCGCCAGTTCCAGCCGTGTGTGAACCAGTACCGGCCGCCGCGCTGACGGCGGTTGAAGACCTGGAGAGCGTCCGGGTCGTACCAGCCGCGGCGGGTGTAGAAGCCGAGCATCATCACGACCATCCACGGCGTGGTGCAGGTGACGATCATCGTGGCGAACGTCGAGATCGACTGCACCAGGTTCAGCGCGAACCGCCCGATGAAGATGAACGCGAAGGCCAGGAGTCCGACCAGCACGGTCGCCCGGACCCGGGACAGCCACGGGACCACCGAGGCGAAGTCCAGTCCGGTGCCGTAGAGGGAGGTCGTGCCGGTCGACATGCCGCCGATCAGCGCGAGCAGGCACACCGGCAGGAAGAACCAGCTCGGCGAGATCGCGAGCAGCCCGCCGACGAAGTCCGGAGCGGCGGGGTCCACGTACGCGGGGGCCTTGGTGGCGATGATGCTCGCCGCCGCCAGGCCGAAGACGAACGGCAGCAGGGTGGCGATCTGCGCCAGGAACGCGGCGCCGACCACCCGGCGGCGCGGGGCGTCGGCCGGGATGTAGCGCGACCAGTCGCCGAGGAACGCGCCGAAGGAGACCGGGTTGGACAGCACGATCAGGGCCGCGCCGATGAACGACGGCCAGAACATCGACCGCGTGGCCGCGTCCGCCGAGGCGGTGAACACCCCGGCGTACCCCGGGTCGAAGTCGCCGGCGAACGCGACCGCGCCGAGCAGGAACAGCACGCTCGCGGAGGTCACCGCGATCTTGTTGACGAACAGCATGAAGCGGAAGCCGTACACGCAGACCACGAGGACCAGCGCGGCGAACAGCGCGTAGGCGACGGCGTACGAGGCGGTGCCGCGCGGCAGGCCGAAGAGCCGGTGCGCGCCGCCGACCAGGGCGTCGCCGGAGCTCCACACCGAGATGGAGAAGAACGCGGTGGCGGTCAGCAGCGACAGGAACGAGCCGACCACGCGGCCGTGGACACCCAGGTGCGCCGAGGACGAGACCGCGTTGTTGGTGCCGTTGACGGGGCCGAACACCGCCATCGGGCACAGGATCAGCGCTCCCGCGACGACCCCGAGGACGGTGGCCGCCAGGCCCTGCCAGAAGGAGAGACCGAACAGGATCGGGAAGGCGCCCAGCACACAGGTGGAGAAGGTGTTCGCGCCGCCGAAGGCGATGCGGAACAGGTCCAGGGGCCTGGCGGAGCGGTCGGCGTCGGGGATGCGCTCGATGCCGTGGCTCTCGACCTCGGTGAGGGACGGCGTGGCGGGGGAGGGGGCGGCCGGCTGGGCCTGCGGTGACTGCTGCGGGGACATGGGGGCTCCATCGGAGGACGGCGGTGGAGCGCGTGGTGGCGCGGCGGGTGGACGGGCGCTCGCCGGCGCGGGGTGTGCGGCGGGAAAAGGGCACCGTCCTCGGGGGTCCGCTGACGCTAAGGCGCCGTGCGTGAGCCGCACCAGAGGACGGTTCGTCCATCTTTCACGCCGCTGGTGGATGAATCCTCCACCCGCCGTTCACGCCTCCCCGCCGCGGGTGCCCCGGCCGCGGGTGTCCTCGTCGTGAGCCTCCTCGTCGTGGGGGTCCTCGACGTGGGTGTCCTCCGGCCGGGCATCGGGTCCCTGGGCCCGGACCCGCTGTACGTGTTCCAGCGACGCGCGCAGTTCGCCGAGCCAGTCGTCGGTGTGCCGCTGGACCAGGCGCACGCACCAGGCGAGGGCGTCGCTGCGGCTGCGGGCGACGCCGCCGGCGATCAGGGTGTCGAGGACCTGGCGCTCGGGCTGGCGCAGCCGGGTCATGACGGGCGCGGCGACATGCGTGAACAGGGCGCGCCGCCCGGCGCACTCCACGCCCCAGGACACCTTCCGGCCGAACCGGTGCTCGGCCTCGCGGGCCACCGCCATCCGGTCCTCGCGGGTGCGCTCCCGGAACTCCCCCACCCGGCCCTCGACGGCCGCCTCCCGCTCCGCGGGCCCGGCGTCCCCGGCGAGCCGGGGCGCGGGAATCCGGCCGATGACGGTGATCTCCTCGCGGTCCACCGCCACTTCGACCAGTTCCTCGAACAGATCGTCCGGCAGGCGGCCGGCGAACCAGCCGCGCACTTTCTCTCGCTGCTCTGTCGTAATCATGTAATGACCATTACGCGGCTCGTACATGAACACGAGGGGTCGCGGACAAGTCCGCCGAGAGCGGAACGGGAGTGTTTCAGGACGATTGGCGAGCGCGGGGAAACAGGCCATCCGACCGGATCCGATGATCGCCGGGCCCATGGGCAAAGGGTTGTCGCCGCGGCGTTCCGTGACTTCGCGCCACTGATTCAATACGCAAGGTTACCGAAACCCGCGGGTTCGACGTGAGTTTCCGCCCCGGACTCGGCAGACTCCCGCACGCCGCTCCGGCACCGACCGAGCCGGGTCCGGCACCCGACGACTTCCAGCGGAAGGAAGCACACGATGCGGAACACCGCGCGCTGGGCAGTGACCCTCGGCCTGACGGCCGCCGCCGTCTGCGGGCCCCTCACGGCGCCGGCTCTCGCCGGCCCCGCACCGGCCGCCGCCGGCCTCTACGCCCCCTCGGCCCTGGTGCTCACCGTGGGGCACGGCGTCGGCGCGGCGAACGCCGCGCCGGAGCGCGCCGTGACCCTGAGCTGCACGCCGGCGTCCTTCGGCACCCACCCGGCCGCGACCGAGGCGTGCGCGGAACTGCGCGGCACGGACGGTGACTTCGCCGCGCTGACGGCGGACGACCGGGTGGCGTGCACCAGGGAGTACAACCCCGTGGTGGTCACGGCCCAGGGCGTCTGGCAGGGCAGGCGCGTCTCCTACGAGCGCACCTATGCCAACGAGTGCGTGAAGAACGCTTCGATGACGAGCGTCTTCGCGTTCTGAGGCCGGGATCGCGCGTTCCCCGCGCACACCTGAAGGGTCCCGTGACTGGGGAGTGCGGGCCCTGCCGCGGGGACCGGGCGATTCCGCACAAAGGGACCGGCGGGCGGAGTGGGGCCGCCCGCCGGTCCCTGGCATCGGCGGAGCCCCCTGGCATCGGCCGGAGCGTGCCCGGGCCGAGTGCCTCTGAGTGAGGGCCGTCGCGCCCGGCCCGGCGGTTCCACGCGTTGCGCACGAGCCCGGGCCGGTACATTCCGTCGACGCCCGACCCCTCCGAGCGGACGAAGGACTGATCCCCATGCCCGTCGATCTCACCGGCACCTTTCTGCGGCTCGGCGACGGCCGCCCCGCCCTGCGCTTCACCCGTGCCTACGGCCACCCCGTGGATCGTGTCTGGCACTTCGTGACCGACCCCGGGGAACTCGCGCGGTGGTTCCCGTTCCGCGCCGAGATGGACCTGCGGCCCGGCGGCACCATCGCCTTCCGCGGGGAGACGGGCGCGGAGGAGTTCACCGGCACCGTGCTCGCCGTCGGCCCGCCCCGGCACCTGTCCCTCGAGTGGGGCGACAGCGAACTCCACTTCGACCTCGAGGAAATCGACGATCGGCACACCCGCTTCACCCTCACCGACGTCCTCGCCGCGGAGGACACCGCCGCCCGCAACGGCGCCGGCTGGGAGGTCTGCCTGGCCGCCCTGGACGCCCTGGCGCGCGGCGAGCGCTTCGAGGGACCGCACGCCGGGGTCCACGCCCGGTGGAAGGGTCTCTACGAGGCGTACGTCGCCGCCGGAGTCCCCTCCGGGGCGCCCGTCCCGGGCCAGGACTGAACCGCCCGGGTGCGGGGACCGAACGGCCCTGACCGGCCCTCACGCCATTTGCCGCCGCACCAGTTCGTGCAGCCGCCCGCCCGTGTCCGCGAGCAGTTCGGCGGGCGGCCCCTGCTGGATGACCTTGCCGTCCTCCATCACGACGACCCGGTCGGCGTCAAGCACCGTCGACAGCCGGTGCGCGATGACGACGCGGGTGGCGTTCAGCTTGCGGGTGCTCTCGATCATCGTGCGCTGCGTGTCGTTGTCCAGCGCGCTGGTCGCCTCGTCGAAGAAGAGGATCCGCGGCCGGCGCACCAGGGCCTGGGCGATCATCAGCCGCTGCCGCTGGCCGCCGGAGACCGCGCCGCTTCCCGAGACGAGCGTGTGCAGGCCCATCGGCATCCTCTCGATGTCCCGTGCCAGCCCCGCCAGTTCGGCCGCCGCCATCGCCTCCTCGGCCGTGCACGGCTCCGTGCCGCGGATGACGTCCAGGATCGAACCGGTGAACGGCTGCGCGTGCTGGAGCACGACCCCGCACTGCCGGCGCACGGCCGACTGGTCCAGGGCCGCCAGGTCCTGACCGTCGTACAGCACGCTGCCGGACAGCGGCCGGTCGAACCCGATCAGCAGCCTCAGCAGCGTCGACTTTCCGCAGCCGCTGGGTCCGACGACCGCCACGAACTCGCCCGGCCGTACCTCGAAGGACACGTCGTCGAGGACCAGCGGCCCGTCGTCGGTGTAGCGGAACGACAGCCGTCGCGCCTCGATCGCCCCGGACAGCGGCCCCGGCCGGGTACTGGCCGTGCGCACCTCCGGCGTGGCGTCCAGCACCGGCCTGATCTCCTCCAGCAGCGGCAGCGCGGCCACCGCCGAGACGAAGGCGCCGGTCAGCTGGGTGACCGAAGTCAGCAGCATCGTCACCGAGGTGTTGAAGGCCAGGAAGGCCGCCGCCGACATCGAGCCGCGCGCCGGGCCCGCCAGCAGCATGAACATCAGCAGCGTGCACACCGGCAGGTACACCGCGCCCAGCACCGTGGTGAGGTTCTTGATCCGGCCCACCTTCTGCTGAAGTTCACGGCTGTGCGCGAACTGCGACGCCCAGGCGGCGTACGCGTAGTTCTCGGCCGCCGCCACCCGCAGCTTCGGCAGCCCGCGCAGCGTCTGGAAGGCCTGGTTGTTCAGCTTGTTGGTGAGCACCACAAGACGCCGCTGCCACCGTGCCTGCCACAGCCCGAGCCCGAGGAACACGGCGCCGATCACCACGAGCATGCCGAGCGCCGCCAGCGCCATGGAGGCGCTGTACCAGAACAGCAGCCCCAGGTTCATCGCGCCCACGGTCACCGACTGGACGACCACCGGGCCGACCCCCGCCAGCAGCCGGCGGATCGCGCTGACCCCCATGGCCGCGCTCGCCAGCTCGCCGGTGGACCGCTCGGTGAAGAACTTCGTCGGCAGCCGCAGCAGCCGGTCCCACACGGCCGACTGGAGGGTGGCCTCGATACGCCCCTCCAGCCGCAGCACGGTCAGGTTCTGCAGCAGCGTGAAGGCCGCCGCCACCACACTGCTGATGATCACGGCCAGGCACACCTGCACGATCAGGCCCTGCTCGGCCCTGGGCACGTACTGGCCGAGCACCTTGCCGGTCGCGATGGGCACCAGTGCCCCGAGGGCGACCGTCACCAGCCCGGCGGACAACAGGTTCAGCAGATCACCGCCGGTACCGCGCAGGCTGAACCGCAGCAGCCCGAGCGGGCCGAGCCGGCGGTCGGGCAGCGGCCGGTAGAACATCACCGCGCGCGGCTCGAACTCCTCCGCGTTCGCCCTCTCCACCGGGTTCTCCCGCCCGGTGGCCGGGTGCACGGCGACGTATCCGCCGCGCCGCCACAGCAGCGCGACCGGCGTCCCGGACAACGCCCGGTGGCCCACCAGCGGACCGATGTTCTCCCGCCACCAGCGGCCCTGGAGGCGTACGGCCCTGGTGCGCACCCGGGAGGCCAGGGCGACCCGCTCCACCGGGTCCAGCCGGTCGCTCTCGGTGCCGGCCTGGGGCGGTGCGGCCAGCGTGATACCGGCGGCCCGGGCGACCAGTTCGCAGGCCGCGTAGCCGGCGTCGGCGTCGGCGGCCGTGGGCCGCCCCGCCGAGGACCGGCCGATGGACGCCAGCAGCGTCCGGTCGGCCTGGGCGCGCACCGCCTCACCGGCCTTGATACCGGCCGCCGTCCGGGTCTCGTGGGTGCGCTCCAGCTGTTCGATCCAGCGGTCCAGGGCGGTCAGCAGCCGGTACTGCTGATCGACCATGCTCTGCCACAGGGCGGGGTCCATCAGCAGATCGGCCGCGGCCTGGGCGCCGTACAGCGACCCGTACTGCACGCTGCCCGGCGGGACCTGCATCCAGAACACGTCGTCGTCCGTGGGCGCCGCCGCCCGCTCCTCGGCCATGGGCGCCTGGAACAGCACGGACAGGCCGCGGCCGACGCCGAGCGCGAGGGCGTACTCCAGCGGGCTGGTCTGCGGCGGCACGTACTGGGGGTTGCCGTACTCGTCGTACGACCAGGTCTGGGTGCCGGCCGGCTGGTACAGCTCGCGCAGCCCGATGCGGCGCACCACGCAGTCCCGCAGCGGGCGGGCGACCAGGGTGTGCCGCGGGCCCGCGACGGGACCGAGCAGCAGCGAGCCCGCCTCCAGCCGGCCCAGGTGGTGCCAGTGCCCCTGCTCCGCCGCGTCGACCGCGAACAGGTCCACCGCGCCGGCCGCGATCAGCCACAGCTCCTGGGGGCCCGCCAGGTCGAGCCGGTTGAAGCCCGAGCAGTCGACCGGTGTGCCCAGGGAGCCGAGCGCCCCCAGTACCAGGTCCGGCTCGCCGGCTGTCGTCATCTCACCGCTCCCTGATCAGCGCCGCGTACGCGCCGCCGCGCGCCACCAGTTCCTCGTGCCGGCCGCGTTCGACGACCGTGCCGTGCTGGAGCACGACGATCTCGTCGCTGTCGCGCACGGTGGACAGCCGGTGCGCGATCACCACGCAGGCGCAGCCGCGCCGCCGCAGGTTGTCCATCACGACCCGCTCGGTCTCGGCGTCCAGGGCGCTGGTCACCTCGTCGAGCACGAGGATGCTGGGCCGGCGCACCAACGCGCGGGCGATCTCCAGGCGTTGGCGCTGCCCGCCGGAGAAGTTGCGGCCGTCCTGCTCGACCCCGCTGTGGATGCCGCCGGGGCGGCGCGTCACGACCTCGTACAGGGCCGCGTCGCGCAGCGCCTCCACCACGGCGTCGTCCGGGATCGACGGGTCCCACAGGGCCACGTTGTCGCGGACCGTGCCCTCGAAGAGGAACACGTCCTGGTCGACGAAGGACACGGAGGCCGCCAGCGCCCCGCGCGGGATGTCCTCCAGACGCTGCCCGTCGATGCGGATCACTCCGTCCCAGGGCGTGTACAGGCCCGAGATCAGGCGGGAGACCGTCGACTTGCCGCTGCCCGAGCCGCCGACGAGCGCCACCTGCCGGCCCGGTCCGACGGTCAGGTCGAAGCCGGTCAGCAGCGGCTTGTCCAGCGGGCTGTAGCCGAAGGTGATGTTCTCCAGCTCCACGTGCCCGTGCAGCCGGCGGGTGGAGTCCCCGCCGCCGGGGCGGGTGTACAGGGGGTCGGCCTGGAAGTTCTCGACGTCCTTGAGCCGGGCCACGTCCGCCGCGAAGTCCTGGATGCGGCCCGCGACGCCGTTGAGCCGGGTCAGCGGCGCGGTGAACCGGGTCACCAGCGCCTGGAACGCGACCAGCAGTCCGACCGAGATGTGCCCCTCGACGGCCCGCATTCCGCCGATCCACAGGATCAGCGCGCTGTTGAGGGTGGCGAGCGCCGGTGCGACCACGCCCAGCCAGGCGGTCGGCACCCCGAGCCGCTGCTGCTCCTCCAGGGTGGCGGCGTGCTGCCCGGCCCACTTGCGGAAGTAGCCGTCCTCGCCGCCGGTCGCCTTCATCGTCTCGATCAACTGGAGCCCGGTGTAGGCGGTGTTGGTCAACCGGGCGTTGTCCGCGCGCAGCTTCGCCGTCCGGGTGGCGCGCAGCCGTACGACGACCCGCATCGCCACGACGTTCAGCAGGGCCACGCCGATGCCGACGAACGTCAGCTGCGGGTCGTAGGTGTAGAGCAGCAGCGCGTACAGCACCACGACCACCGCGTCGACTCCGGCCGCCGCCAGGTCGCGGGCGAGGGTCTCGGCCACCTGGTCGTTGGAGGCCAGCCGCTGCACCAGGTCGGCCGGGCTGCGCTGGGCGAAGAACGTGACCGGCAGCCGGAGCAGATGCCGCAGGAAGCGGGCGCTGGCGAGCGTGGAGGAGATGACGCGCCCGTGCAGCAGGTTGGCCTGCTGCAACCAGGTCAGCACGACGGTGAGCAGCACGCACGCGCCCATCGACGCGAACAGCACGCCCAGCAGCGAGGTCTGGCCGCCGATCAGGTAGGTGTCGATGTAGGTCCGGCCGAGCGCGGGCACCGCCGCGCCGACCACGACCAGCAGCAGACTGGCCAGCACCGCCGCCGGCATCGTCCCCGCGGTGCCGCGCATCCGGGCCGGGAGGGCGCCCAGGACTCCGGGCTTGCGGCCGCCGCGCTCGAAGTCCTCGCCGGGCTCCATCACCAGCACGACACCGGTGTAGCTGGTGTCGAAGTCCTCCATGGGCACGAACCGGCGGCCCTTGCCGGGGTCGTTGACGAACACCCCGCGCCGGCCGAGTCGGCGGCCCATGCCGTCGTAGACGACGTAGTGGTTGAACTCCCAGAAGAGGACGGCCGGCGCCTTCACCCCGGCGAGGGCGGCGGTGTCCATCTGCATGCCCTTGGCCGTCAGACCGTAACTGCGGGCCGCCTTCAGCAGGTTGCTCGCCCGCGAGCCGTCCCGGGAGACGCCGCAGGCGATGCGCAGCTCCTCCAGCGGGACATGGCGGCCGTAGTGGCCGAGGACCATGGCCAGCGAGGCGGCGCCGCACTCCACGGCCTCCATCTGGAGCACGGTGGGCGTGCGGACGGTCCTGCCCCGCCCCTTGGGGACGGGCCGTCCGGGGCGGGCGGCGCGCCGGCGGCCGCGGGTCTCCTGGGTGGTGGTCACGGCAGCAGCCAATCGAGGGGACGCTGGTCGGCCAGCCGGATCGAGGCGGTGGCCGGGGTCATGGAGTCGAGCCGGTACGGCGGTCCGCCGGCGGACGACCACGCGAGGCCGCTCTCCGTCGCGGACGAGGTGTCGAGCCGGACGAGTACGGCGACGGGCCGGCCCTTCCGGGTGAACTGCTCGCCCAGCTGGCCGTCCCCGAGGAAGGCGGCGATCCGCTGGGCGGACTGGGCCGACCGGTCCACCGTCCTCACATGGCCGCGCAGCACGCCGTAGCGCTGGGCGGGCACCGAGGAGACGGTCAGGTCGACCGAGGCGCCGGCGGGAATGGCGGCGGCGTTCTCGGCGGGCACGTACACGGTCGCGTACAGCGGGTCGGAGGCGTGGGCGACCTTCTCCACGGCGGCGACGTCCGCGCCGGTGGAGACGATCTGGCCGATGGTGGCGGCGAGCGTGGTGATCCGGCCGGCGGCCACCGTGCGCACGGTCTCCTCGCCCTGGCCGGTACGCACCTTGAGCACGGGCGAGTTCGCGGGCAGCCGTTCGCCCTCCTTGGCGAGGACCGCGGTGACCTGTCCGGCGACCGGGCTCTGCAGGACGTAACTGCCCTGCCCGTGCGTGAGGATGGCCGGCGCGCCGACGGTGGACGCCATCGATCCGGTCGCGGCCCACAGGGACGCGGCCGCCATGGCGACGAGGGTGACGGACAGGACGAGCCATCCCTGGGGGCGGGCGAGCCGCACCGGGAGGTCGAGTTCTTCCGGCGACTGGAGCTTGGCGAGGGCCTGTTGTCGGAACTGCACGTTATGGCTTCCTGCGGCAGCCGCGAGCCCCGGAACCGGCGTGCGGTCCCGGGACTCGGCGGCAACGAGGTGCGATCAGAGACCGGCGACCAGGTTGGCGACCGGGGCGGTGCTCAGACCGGTGGCACCCTCGACCGTGCCGACGGCCGTGTTCACCACGCCGGAGACCGGGACAACGCTGTCCACCAGGCCGGTGGCGGTGCCCAGAGCGTTCACGGACAGACCGCCGGAGACGTTGTCGAGCTCGGCGTCGGAGATCTCGGCGGTCTCAACCTGGGGGGTGGGGTTCATGATGGAACGTCCCTTCATATGGATGTCTCACAAGGGGGGAGCGGCCTTCTCTGGGGAAAGACGGCCGCGACCGCGGGTACCGGGCCCCTTCCCGAGCGCCCGGCTGGGGTCCCGCGCTGCGATGGATGTAAGCACGGTGCGGCCCGCCGATTCCACTCAACCAGGCCTCCCACCAGGGCACTTGTCGATGCGACCGGGGAAGCGTGCAGGCTCGGCAACGGCATGGCGGCGACTTCTTCACACACCGCACCGCATCGGCGCACCGCCTCCCTTGCCCTGGCGCCGGTGCGTCCGGAACCGGGCCCCGAAGCCCTCGCCGGGGGCGCGCGGCTGTGCAGATCCTCCGACCGCCGTGACCTCGTTGGGCATTCGATGTGCAGATTCTCTGAAGCCGGAATTCCGCTTGCTGTTCGCAACCGACCGTCGCCGTACGGTCGCGGAGCGTCCCATCGGCCTCCGTCGGGTGGGGGAGTTGGCCGGTTCGGCACGATCCGTGGGGAGTTGGCGATCGGGATTGAACACGTTGCCCGCCCGCTGCGTACCAACTGCCGTCCAGGCGTCCCCCAACCGCCACCGGACGGCGGTACAGGCCCCGTCCCCAGGAGGTCGAGAAGTTTGAGTCACAAGCGAATTCCGAAGCGCAAGGCCGCGATAGCGGCCGGCGGCGTGGTGGCGCTCGGTGCGGCGGCGGTGCTGCTCCCGAACGCCAACGCCTCCCAGGACGGCGCGGCGGACGACGCCACTCCCAGGACCCTCAGGGCCGCGGACGCCTCGGGCCTTTCCGCGCAGCTCGCCACGGCGCTCGGCGACTCCTTCGCGGGCTCCTACTACGACAGCGCCGAACGGCGGCTCGTCGTCAACGTGGCGGGCGGCGACGCCGGCATGGCCCTCCGGGCGAAGAAGGCGGGCGCGTCCGTCCGCCAGGTCGGCAACAGCACCGCCGCCCTGAACTCCGCGGCCCGGACCCTGAAGGCCGAGGCCACCATCCCCGGCACCTCCTGGGCCGTGGACCCGCGCACCAACAAGGTCGTGGTCACCGCCGACAGCACGGTCACCGGCGCCAGGTGGAACAGGCTCCAGTCCACCGTCCGCGGCCTCGGCTCCGGCATGGCGACCCTGAAGAAGGCCGCCGGCACCTTCAAGACCTTCGCCTCCGGCGGCGACGCCGTCTTCGCCCGGACGCAGGGCGGCACCGTCCGCTGCTCCCTCGGCTTCAACGTCACCGCGGGCGACGGCAGTCCCGCCTTCCTGACCGCCGGGCACTGCGGCGTCGCGGCCGAGCAGTGGTCCGACTCCCAGAACGGCGCGCCGGTGGCCACCGTCGACCAGGCCACCTTCCCCGGCAGCGACCTCGCCCTCGTCAAGTACGACGACCCGGACACGCAGGCGCCGAGCACGGTCGACGTCGGCAACGGGCAGAGCGTCGAGATCACCGGGGCGGCCGAGGCCACCGTCGGCGCGACGGTGTTCCGCATGGGCAGCACCACCGGACTGCACAACGGCACGGTCACCGGCCTCGACGCCACCGTCAACTTCCAGAGCGAGACCGGCGGTGTCGACACCGTCACGGGCCTCATCCAGACCAACGTCTGCGCCGAGCCCGGCGACAGCGGCGGCCCCCTGTTCACACAGGACGGCGGCGCGGTCGGCCTCACCTCGGGCGGCAGCGGCGACTGCACCCGGGGCGGCGAGACCTTCTTCCAGCCGGTCACCACCGCGCTCCAGGCGACGGGCGCGACGCTCGGCGCGGGCGACGGCGGCGGCGAGGACGCGGCCGGCGACGCCGGAGACGCAGGCGACCAGCAGCCCGACGCCGGCCAGCCCGGCACCGACCCGTCCGGTGCGGGTGACCGCCATTCCGGCGCGGGCGGCCACAACTCCGGCCCCGCGTACGGCTCCGGACGCACCCGGACCCCCTGAACGGCCCCCGGGCGGCTACCCCCTGAGCCGCTCGCCCCGGGCCGCTGACCGGCTCCCCCCACGCCACCGACCGGCCTGCCGGGCCGGCGGTGCCCGCCGGTCAGTGGATCGGCCCGGCCCTCCCGGCGGAGGGCCGGGCCGATCGGTCGTCGGGCGGCCGCGCCCTCCACCGCGCGCTCCGCCACACGTTCGAACCTTTCGGGCGTCGTCCACCCCGGAACTCCCGGACCTGTCACAGGGGCTGCGTAATCGTCCGATACACGCTGTAATGACCAATGTGGTCAGTGAGGGCGCTACTGCACGAAGAACGACAACCCCGCGGGCCGAACTCGCTCTCAGAACGCTCACCTCCGCACCGGCGACCGCCGACCGGCTGCGCCGCGTGCTGGAGCAGGCCCTGGTCTTCACCGGGGCCGCGTTCGCCGGCGTCTACGTCCGTGCCGCGACGGGCGAGCTGCTGTGCCTGTCCGAGTCGGTCGGCGTCCCGCGGACCCTGTACGGGCTGCGGGACAGCTACCCCTTGGCCGGACGGTCCCCCGTGGCTGACGCCCGCCGCTCCGGCCGGCCCGTGTGGCTGCGACCCGAGGAACTCGCCGGCTGCGCCGACGCCCGGCGGATGCCGGCCGGAGACGCCTTCTCCCTGGCCGCGTTACCCCTGCGCGGGCCGGACGGCGGCGTGCTGCTCGCCGTCACCGACGGGCCGGGCGGCTTCGGCGACGAGGGCCGCGCGTGCCTCGAACTGATCGCCGAGGCCGTCGCGTGCCCCGACGCCGCGGAGGCCGCCCAGGGCGAGGAGCTGCCGCCGGACGCGTTCAGCCTCGCCATGGACAGCGGGAGAGTGGAGGTCGGCGACCGCATCCTGGACCTGTTCGGCATCGGCCGGCCCGGCTTCGACGGCAAGGTGGAGACACTGCTCGCGCTGACCGTGCCGGAGGACCTGCCGTCCCTGATGTCCGTGGTCGAGGCCGACCACATGTCCATCGGCGAGCGCGAGCTGGAGTTCCGCGCCCTGCGACCGGGCGGCCAGCCCAGGTGGCTGCGGCTGCGCGGACGGCTGCTGCCCGGCGGCGAGGGCCGTCCGGCCCGCCTGGTCGGCACCGTCGCCGACGCCTCCACGCTGCGCCCCGGCGTCAACGACGTCGCCCGCGTCCAGCGGCTCGCCGCCGCCCTGGCGACCGCGGGCACCGTCCGGGACGTCGGCCAGGCGGTGGTGGCCGCGCTGCGCGCACCGCTGCGGGCCGACCGGATCGCGCTCGCCGAGCTGGAGAACGACCGGCTCGTCGTCACCGTCCTCGACCCGCCCGAACCGGACGCCTGGCCCGAGCTGTGGCGCCTGCAGTGGCGCACCGAGTGGCCGGACGCGCCGGTGCGGGCCATGCCCACCCTGGCCGCCGCGCTGCGCGAGGGCCGTGCCCAGATCTGGCCCGCCGGGGCCACCCTCGAACCGGCCCTCGCCGACGTCGGTCCGGGCGGCCTCGCGGTGCTGCCGCTGCCCGCGGCCGGCCGCATGGCGGGCGCCTGCCTGATCGGCTGGGACACCCCGCACGACTTCGGCCCCGACGAACGCGCCCTGCTCACCGCCTCGGCCGGCCTGGCCGGGCAGGCCCTGCTGCGCGCCCGCGCCTTCGACGCCGAGCACGAACTCGTCGGCATGCTCCAGCGCACCCTGCTCCCCAGCCGTCTGCCGCAACTGCCCGGTGCCGAGGCGGTGGCCCGCTATCTGCCGGCCACCGCCGGACTGGAGGTCGGCGGCGACTGGTACGACGTGATCCCGCTGCCCGACCACCACGTGGCCCTCGTCATCGGCGACGTGCAGGGCCACAACGCGGGCGCCGCCACCCTGATGGGCCAGATGCGCACCGCCCTGCGCGCCTACGCAGCCGAGGGCCACCCGCCGGACGTGGTGGTCTCGCACGCCAACCGCCTCCTGCTGGAGATGGAGACCGACCTGTTCGCCACCTGCGTCTACGTCGAGGTCGACATGGAGCAGGGCTCCGCCTGGTGCGTACGCGCCGGACACCCTCCGCCGGTGCTGCGCCACCCGGACGGCCGCACCGAGATCGCGGAGGCCGAGGGCGGGCCCCCGCTCGGCGTACTGACGCAGGCCGACTTCCCGATGACCCCGCTGCGGCTGCAACCCGGCACGGTGCTCGCCCTGACCACCGACGGCCTGGTGGAGTCCGCGGACGCCGACATCGACGTGGGCATGGCCCGACTCGCCCACGACCTGGCCGCCGCCGACCCCTCCCACCTCGGCCTGGTCGCCGACGTCCTGCTGACCGGCGCGGGCCGCGACGACGACATCGCGCTGCTGCTGATGCGCTACGACGGCATGGCCGTACGCCCGCTCAGGGAGAGCTGGTCGGTGTGGCGGGTGCCCGAAGCGGTCCGGCACGCCCGCCGCTTCACCCGGCGCACCCTGCGTTCCTGGGGCGTCACGGAGGACACCGACGCCGTGCTCCTCGTGGTGTCCGAGCTGGTCACCAACGCCCTCGTGCACACCGACGGCCAGGTTCGCCTGGACCTCACCCTGGTCAACCGGCGGCTGCGCGTCGCCGTCGCCGACGCCTCGCCCCGCACCCCGGTCAAGCCGACCAGCATCGGCTGGCAGGCCACCGGCGGCCGGGGCATCCTCCTCGTCGAGGCCATGTCGGCGGCCTGGGGCACCGTGCCGGCCGGCGGCGGCAAGCAGGTGTGGAGCGAGCTGGCGCTGTGAGACCGTACGCGGCGCCGCGACCCGCCACACGGGTGCGCCGCGCCCCCGCCCGGCAGGTCGGGACTGCCGCGTGCGCCGGTCGTGCTTAGGGTCCTGGGCTGTGTCACACACCTTCGAAGAGCTCGTGGCCAAGCAGCGGGCGGCCGACGAGGCACACGACCGGGTCGAGCAGCTGCGGCAGAACTACGGACCGCCCGCGCAGGCGCAGTGGACCGGAACGCAGAGCGAGACGTACGAGACGGCCTGGCGGGCCTGGCGCGACCTGGCCCGTGATCTCCAGGCCGCCCTGAGCGAGTACGCGAGCGACGAGGGCAAGCCGCGCACCGAGATCGAGACCGAAGTGGAGAGGGCCGCGCGGTCGGCCCCGGAGGCGGGCGAAGGCGGCCGGGACGAGGGCGGCGGAGCGGAGGAGCCGTGAGCCCGGCACGGCGTGGGCGCCCCGCACGCGGCGCCGGACCCGGTGAGCGGTTCACCGGCTTCCTGGACGCCCGGCTGCCGCTGTCCGAGGGTGGCGGGCTGATGCGCAAGGCGTTCCCCGAGCACTGGTCGTTCCTGCTCGGCGAACTCGCTCTGTACAGCCTGGTCCTGCTGGTCCTGACCGGCGTATGGCTGACGCTGTTCTTCCAGCCCGGCATGCGCGAGGTCGCCTACTCCGGGTCGTACGCGCCGCTGCGCGGGGTGCTCATGTCGGAGGCGTTCGACTCCACCCTGCGCATCAGCTTCGACATCCGCGGCGGGCTGCTGCTGCGCCAGGCCCACCACTGGGCGGCGCTCGTCTTCGTCGCCGCGATCGGCGCGCACCTGCTGCGGATCTTCTTCACCGGCGCCTTCCGCAGGCCCAGGGAGATCAACTGGGTCATCGGGGTCACGCTGTTCGCCCTGGCCATCGCCGAGGGCTTCGCGGGCTACTCCCTGCCCGACGACCTGCTCTCCGGCACCGGGCTGCGCATCGCCCAGGCGATCGTGCTGTCCCTGCCGGTGATCGGCACCTACGCCAGTTTCTTCGTGTTCGGCGGCCAGTTCCCGGGGCACGAGATCATCCCCCGCCTCTACAGCCTGCACATCCTGCTGCTGCCGGGCGTCCTGATCGGGCTGGTCGTCGTGCACCTGATCCTCGTCTTCTACCTGAAGCACACCCAGTGGCGCGGCCCGGGCCGCGGCGGCCGCAACGTGCGCGGCAAACCGCTCTTCCCCCAGTTCACCGCCTCCTCGCTGGGCCTGCAGTTCACCGTCTTCGGCGTGCTGGTCCTGCTCGCCGGGATCGCCCAGATCAACCCGGTGTGGACGTACGGCCCCTACCAGCCGGACCAGGCGTCCACGGGCTCCCAGCCGGACTGGTACGTCGGGTTCCTGGAGGGCTCGCTGCGGCTGATGCCGGCCTGGGAGACGAACGTGGCCGGGCACACGATCATGTGGAACGCCTTCCTGCCGGCGGTGGTCCTGCCGGGGCTGCTGTTCGCCGTCCTGTACGCGTACCCGTTCGCCGAGCAGTGGCTGACGGGGGAGTGGCACCAGGAACAGCACCTGTGCGACCGGCCGCGGGAGCGCCCCGTCCGCACCGGCCTCGGCGTGTCCGGGCTCGTGTTCTACGGCGTGCTGCTGCTGGAGGGCGGCAACGACGTCATCGCGGCCGCCTTCCGGGTCTCCGTGAACACGATCACCTGGGTGCTGCGGATCGCGCTCGTGCTGGCCCCCGTCGCCGCCTTCCTGGTCACCCGGGCCCTGTGCCACGCCCTGCTGGCCAGGGAACAGGAGGTCCTCGCCGAGGGCGAGGAGACCGGTGAGGTGCGGCAGTCCATCGCCGGGGGCTACGAGAGCGACCACCGCGCCGTCGGGTCGCGCCGTCCCGGAGCCCCGGCGGCACCGGTCGTCACTCGCCCCGGTGCACGTACTGGAACGCCATCCCCGCCACCCCCCGCACCAGCACCCCGAGACCGATGAGGAACAGCCACACCCCGTAGACCACGCCCAGCGCGCTGACCGAGAAGCCCAGCGCGGTGACGATCGGCCAGGTGCTCTCGGGCGGGAAGAACTCCAGCGGTCCGGCGGCGTCGGCGACCTCGGCCTCACGGCGGTCCTGCGGGCGCACCCCCTTGCGCCGGTACTGGACCAGGCAGAAGAAGGAGACCAGCGCCGCCATTCCGCATGCGATGACCAGCGCCGCCGTGCCGGCCGGCTCGCCCGACCAGACGCCGTACAGGGCGGCGCTGCCGCCGAAGAAGAGTGCCACGCCGCCGAAGAGCAGGGCTTCCACCTTCATCGGCGTCCCTCCAGTTCCGCCCGCTGGACGATGTCGGGGTGGTGCAGGTCGAAGGCGGGGGCCTCGGAGCGGATCCGGGGCAGGGCGTCGAAGTTGTGCCGCGGCGGCGGGCAGGAGGTCGCCCACTCCAGGGCGCGCCCGTACCCCCAGGGGTCGTTCACGGTGACCTGCCGTCCATGGCGCGAGGTGTGCCAGACGTTGTAGAGGAAGGGCAGGGTGGACACGCCGAGAAGGAACGCCCCCGCCGAGGAGAGCGTGTTGAGGAGGGTGAAGCCGTCGGCGGGCAGGTAGTCGGCGTACCGGCGGGGCATCCCCTCCGCGCCGAGCCAGTGCTGCACCAGGAACGTCAGCTGGAAGCCGGGGAACAGCAGCCAGAAATGGACCTTGCCGAGCCGTTCGTCCAGCATCTTCCCGGTGAGCTTGGGCCACCAGAAGTAGAAGCCGGCGAACATCGCGAACACCACGGTGCCGAACAGCACGTAGTGCAGGTGCGCCACGATGAAGTACGAGTCGGTCACGTGGAAGTCCAGCGGCGGCGAGGCGATCAGCACCCCGCTGAGCCCGCCCAGCAGGAACGACACCAGGAAGCCGGACGACCACAGCATCGGCGTCTCGAACGACAGCGAGCCGCCCCGCATCGTCCCGATCCAGGCGAAGAACTTGATCCCGGTGGGCACCGCGATCAGGAACGACATGATCGAGAAGAACGGCAGCAGCACCGCGCCCGTGGCGAACATGTGGTGCGCCCACACCACCGCGGACAGCATGGTGATCGCGATGGTCGCCCCGATCATCGGCAGGTACCCGAACTGCGGCTTGCGGGAGAAGACCGGGACGATCTCGCTGACGATCCCGAAGAACGGCAGCGCGACGATGTAGACCTCCGGGTGGCCGAAGAACCAGAACAGGTGCTGCCACAGCAGCGCCCCGCCGTTCGCCGCGTCGAAGACGTGCGCCCCGAACTTCCGGTCCGCCTCCAGGGCCAGCAGCGCCGCGGTCAGCACCGGGAAGGCCGGCAGCACCAGGATCGAGGTGAACAGCACGTTCCAGGTGAAGATCGGCATCCGGAACATCGTCATCCCCGGCGCGCGCAGGGTGGTGATCGTGGTGATGAAGTTGACCGCGCCGAGCGTCGTCGACACACCCGTCACGACCAGCCCCATCACCCACAGGTCGCCGCCCGCGCCGGGGGAGTAGTAGGCGCTGTTGAGCGGCGCGTAGGCGAACCAGCCGAAGGCCGCCGAGCCGCCGGGCACGAGGAACCCCGAGACGACCATGAGCCCGCCGAAGAGGTACATCCAGTACGACAGGGCGTTCAGACGGGGGAAGGCCACGTCCGGGGCGCCGATCTGAAGCGGCATCACCGCGTTGGTGAAGCCCGCGAACATGGGCGTGGCGAAGAGCAGCATCATGATCGTGCCGTGGATCGTGAAGAGCTCGTTGTAGGTCTGCTGGTTCATGAACTGCAGGCCGGGCCGGGCGAGTTCGGCGCGCATCCCCATCGCCAGCAGACCGGCCAGCAGGAAGAAGCCGAACGCCGTGACCATGTAGAGCCTGCCGATCACCTTGTGATCGGTCGTCGAGGCCCACTCCAACAGCTTCCGGCCGAAGGAGCGGGAGGGGGCGGCGGGCCGCTCGGCGGCGGATGCGGATGTTGCGGACGTATCGGTCATCGGCGGCGAGGCTACCGCCCTGCCGCGCGACCGGGTCCGCGCCACGCCCTCGCCGGCTCGGCACGCATCGGCCCGGCGGGGCCGGGTACCCGCCCGCGATGAACGCCACCTGGTACGAAGCAGCCGGCGCCGGCTCGGCCGCCGGGATCGCCGTCGTCGTCGTCGGCGGTCTGGTGATCGCGGCGGTCCTGGTGTGGGCCGTCCGGCTGGGCATCAGGGTCGAACAGGGCGAGTCGAGGACTCCCCGGGGCGGCGAGCATCCGACGCTGCCGGAGTCCGGGCCGGTCCACGAGGTGCGCCAGCGGCGTGAGCCGGCCGAGGTGCCCCGCGCCGAGGAGACCGGCCGCCGGCTGACCCCGCACGAACTCGGCTCGTCCGGCAGCAGGCGCAGCGAGGACCAGACCCGCCCGCGCTGGGACGGGGGCTCCGCCGGTTCGTTCGGCAGTGGGGGCTCCGGCGGGGGGTGACCAGGGCCAGGGTGCCGGCCAGGGTTTGCCGGGACCGGTTCCGGGGACTCGGACCGTTTGGAGCACGGTGTTCCGGAGGGAGCCGCTCCACAGCACCTGACGCAGAAGGAAGATGAGGCGTCGTGACCGCGCACACCAGCGAGAAGCACCTTGTCCGGCACCCCGAGACGGGCTGGGCGCAGGCCCGCCGTCCGCGGGAGGAGGGCGTGCGCACCTGCCTCCCCGCGCTCGAGGACCGCGGCGGCCCCCAGAAGGACCGCACGGGCAACGAGTCGAACATAGTGCGGGGTGAGGACTGAACCGCCGGGTCCGGGCGAGCGCCGGGTCATGGGCCCGGGGAGACGGTCGGTGAGGCGGCGCGAGGTGCCTCGCCGCGTCAGCCGTGCGTCTTGGCCAGCAGTTCGAGGACCTCGGCGGTGGTGCCGGTCTCGCCCAGGCGCGGGAAGATCCGCTCGACACTGCCCCGATGGGCCTCGGCGTCCATGTCGCTCATGGCGTCGGTGGCCAGGGTGACGTGGTAGCCGTGCTCGTGGGCGGCGCGGGCGGTGGACTCCACGCCGATGCTGGTGGCGATGCCGGCCAGCACCATCTGCGTCACCCCGCGGCGGCGCAGCTGCACATCGAGGTCGGTGCCGTGGAAGGCGCCCCAGTTGTGCTTGGTGACGGTGATGTCGCCCGGGTGTCCCGCCAGCTCGGGAACGATCACGTCCCAGCCCTCGGGACGGGCGCCACCACCGGGGCGCACCGCCTCGGTGCGGCCGGGCGGCACGTCGCCGAAGTCGGCGGCGAAGGAGACCCGGACCAGGACGACGGGCAGGTTCCTGGCGCGGAACGCGTCGGCGAGCCCCACCGCGCGGGAGAGCACCTCGGCGCTGGAGTGCGGGGCGGTGGGCGCGCCGACGATGCCGGCCTGGAGGTCGATCACGACGAGTGCGGTGCGCGGGTCGAGTGCGGTGAGTGCCATGGGGGCAGGCCTTTCGGGGGTGAGCTTTTCTGGCTGTGGTGCTTGTCAGGGCCGGGTCAGCCGTTCCAGCAGGGCGAAGGCCTCCAGGAGCGTCTCCCGTTCGGCCTCGGTGTAACGGTCCTGCAGGGCCCGCGTCAGCCACTCCCCGCGGCTCTGCCGGTCGCCCGCGATGCGCTCGCTGCCACCCTCGGTCAGGGTGACGAGCTGGCGCCGTCCGTCCTCGGGGTCGGGGCTGCGCCGGATGAGCCCGTGCCGCTCCAGGGCGGCGAGCGTGGCGGCCATGGACTGCGGCCGGACCCCCTCGGTGGCGGCCAGCGCGCTGGCCGTGGCCGCGCCGTGCTTGCCGACCAGGGTGAGCGCCGACACCTGCGGCGGGGTCAGGTCCTCGTCCCGCGCGACCTCACGGATCCGGCGCCGCAACCGGCTGAACACCACCCGCAGGTCGCGGGCGGCGTGCGCGGCGGAGGCGGAGATGCCCGGCGGTACCTCGCCGGCCTTGTGATCCATGACAGCACCGTAGAGCCGACCGGACGGAACTGTCCAGTCTGGACTGAACAGTTTTGGCTGAAGATCCGTGCCGGTTCGCCGCCGCGGCGCCCCGCAGTACGCTGACCTGGTGCGTCTGCTGCTGATGTCCGACACCCATCTGCCCAAGCGCGCCAAGGAACTGCCCCCGCGGTTGCTCGCCGAACTCCCGCACGCCGACGTCGTCCTCCACGCCGGGGACTGGGTCGACGCCGCCACGCTCGACCTGCTGGAGAGCCGCAGCCGCCGCCTGATCGGCGTCTACGGCAACAACGACGGCCCCGAACTGCGCGCCCGACTTCCCGAGGTGGCCGAGGCCGACCTGGACGGGCTGCGCTTCGGCGTCGTGCACGAGACCGGACCGGCCCAGGGCCGTGAGGCCCGCTGCGCCGCCCGCTTCCCCGGCCTCGACGTCCTGGTCTTCGGCCACAGCCACATCCCCTGGGACACCACCGCGCCCTCCGGTCTGCGCCTGCTCAACCCGGGCTCCCCGACCGATCGCCGCCGCCAGCCCCACTGCACCTACATGACCGCGACCGTCACCAGCGGCCGCCTGACCGACGTAGAACTGCACCGGCTGCCACGCCGCACCCCGTGACGTACCCGTGCCACGCGATGGCGTGGGACGGCGTGACCACACAGGAGGGCAGCCCCTGACTCAGGGGCTGCCCCGGGGTCACTCTTCCCTTTCTCGTTTCCGACTTCTCGGCGAGATCCGGGCCGCTCGATGCGTGGCGGCGGCCCGGGCGCTACGAGTGTGCGCTTTCACGGACCTCCTTCCCACTGGGATGCGCGGCACATGCGCTGCGGAGGCCATGCATGCCTCATCCGTTGATGGCGCGCGTACCCCTCCCGCACGGCCTCACACCACCGAATCCGCAAAACCCGCGAGAAACCCGGAACAAGTTGGAACAGCAGGTCACAGTGGCAACGAGGGACTGATCGAGGCTCACGGGCACCCTCCGCACCGCACCCGGTGGCGTCCGGTCAGCGGCGCCGGAGCCGGCGGACGCCCACGATCAGCAGCGCCACCGCCAGGGCCGCGCCGACCGCCACGGCGGCACGCTTGGCGACCGGTACCCCGGCGGTGCGCAGCAGATCCAGCGGCTCCGGCTCCGGCTCCGCGTACCGGGCCGCGTGCTCCTCGCGCACCTCCGTCCCGGCGCCCCCGGCGCCCACGGGCGGCGTCTCGGCGAGCCGCTGCGAAAGACAGTCGGCGAACTGCCCCACCAGCCGGTCCCCCACCTCCGCCAGCACCCCGCGTCCGAACTGCGCCGGACGGCCGGTCACCGTCAGATCGGTCCGCACCGCCACCGCCGTGCCGCCGTCACCCTCCTGAAGCGTGCCCGTGACGGTGGCCCGCGCCGTGCCCTGCCCGCGCGTCTCCCGGCCGCTGGCGACGAGGACCATCCGGTGCGCCGCCTCGTCCTGCTCCTCGAAGACCGCCGTCCCCTTGTACGTCACCGTGATCGGCCCCAGCCTGACCTTGACCGAACCGGTCACGGTCCTGCCGTCGTACTCCTGCACGGTGGCCCCCGGCAGGCACGGTGCCACGCGCTCGATGTCCAGGAGCGCCCGCCAGGCGTCGTCGACCGGCACGGGGACGGTGAACTCGTGGTTCAGTTCCATGACTTCTCCTCGTACTCAGGCGGAGCCGGTCGCGTGGATGGCTCCGGCGGTCGCGGTCAGGGGCGTACCGGTGCCGCCCCAGCGCAGCGCGACGATCTCGGCCGCGACGGACACGGCCACCTCCTCCGGCGTGCGGGCGCCGAGGTCGAGGCCCACCGGGGAGCGCAGCCGGGCGAGTTCGTCGTCCGTCAGGCCGGCGTCGATCAGCCGCTCCAGCCGGTCGTGGTGGGTACGGCGGCTCCCCATCGCGCCGATGTAGGCGGCGGGCCGGCGCAGCGCCTCCTCCAGCAGCGGCACGTCGAACTTCGGGTCGTGGGTCAGGACGCAGATCACCGTGCGCTCGTCGGTGTCCGTGCCGTGCAGATAGCGGTGCGGCCAGTCCACGACCACCTCCACGCCGTCCGGGAAGCGTTTCGGCGTGGCGAACACCGGGCGGGCGTCGCACACCGTGACGCGGTAGCCGAGGAAGGCGCCGATACGGGCCACCGCGGCCGCGTAGTCGATCGCGCCGAACACCAGCATCCGCGGCGGCGGGGCGAAGGAGTGCAGGAACACCGTGACGGCGTCCTCGCGGCGCTCGCCGCGCGCACCGTAGTGCCTGAGCCCGGTGGCGCCCAGGGCGAGTTCGCCGCGGGCGTCGGCGGTCACCGCCACGTCCAGGCCGGCCGCGCCCAGCGTGCCCGCCACCGTGCCGGGCCACACCGCGAGCGTCGCCCCGCGCGGGGCGGGTCCGTCCACCACGGTCGCCACGGTCACCGGGTCGCCCGAGGCGACGGACGCGGCGACCGCGCCGAAGGCCGGGTCGGACTCCTGGGTCACCTGCCTGACCAGCACGGAGATCTCACCACCGCAGGTGAGCCCCACCGCGAACGCGTCCTCGTCGCTGTAGCCGAACGTCGCCACCCGTGCCTCGCCGCCGGCCGCGACCTCCTGGGCCAGGTCGAACACCGCCCCCTCCACGCACCCGCCGGACACGCTCCCCACCACCTCGTCGTCCGGCCCCACGGCCATCGCCGCACCGGGGTCGCGCGGCGCGCTGCGACTGACCGTGACGACGGTGGCGAGGCCGAACGGCACCCGCGCCGCGTACCACCGCTCCAGTACCGGAAGAATGTCCCGCACGCTCAGCTCCTCTCCCACGACCCCGGCACCTGGCCGGCCGCGTCCGTGCCGGCGCCCTGCACCACCGCCGCCAGACGCTCCAGCGCGGCCAGGCTGTGACCCTCGACGAAGTCGTCCACGCTGGGCAGCGCCGCCGCCATGCCGGCGGCCAGCGGCGCGTAGCCCGGGCGCGCCTTGCGGGGGTTGGACCAGATCACCCGGTGCGCGAGCCGGTGCAGGCGCCGCATCTGGGCGGCGAGCAGGCGCGGGTCGCCGCGCTCCCATCCGTCGGACAGCAGTACCACGACGGCGCCGCGCGCCATGCCCCGCTGGCCCCAGCGGTCGAGGAACTCCCGCAGCAACTCACCCAGGCGGGTGCCGCCGCGCCAGTCCGGTACGGCCTCGGCGACCGCGGCCATGGCCAGGTCCGGGTCCCGGTGCGACAGCTCCCGGGTCACCCGGGTCAGCCGGGTGCCGATGGTGAACACCTCCGTGCGCCGCCCCCGGGCGGCGGCGTGCGCGAAGCGCAGGAGGGCGTCGGCGTAGGGCCCCATGGATCCGCTGACGTCGACCAGCAGCACCACCCGCCGCGGCCGCTCCTCGCGCGCGTGCCGCCGCAGCCGCGCCGGCTCGCCGCCCAGCCGGAGCAGTTCCCGCACGGTGCGGTGCGGGTCCACGTCCCCGCGCCGGGCCGGCCGTCGCCGCGCGGTGCGCCGCGGCTGCCCGCGCAGCGCGAACGCGGCGAGCAGCCGGCGCACCTGTGCGCGTTCCGCGGGGTCCAGCTCCGCCACGTCGCGGTGGCGCAGCACCTCGGCGGAGCCGGCGAGCGTTGCGGTGGGCGGCCCCTGCCGCTGCTCTCCGGGCGGGCCGGAGCGCGACCCGGCGGGCGCCTCCCGCAGGACCGGTCGCGGCCGGGGCGGGGGAGCGGTCCGGGCCGGGCGGGCCGGTGTCCCGTCGGTGCCGAAGTACGCGGCGAACACCCGCTCGTAGCGTTCCAGGTCGTCCCGGTCCCCGCACAGTGTCACCCGGCCCGCCCAGTACACGTCCGTCCGCAGCCCGGGGCGCAGGGCGTCCACCGCCCGCAGGAAGGCGTGCAGCCGTTCGGTGCCCGCCGCGACCCCGGCAGCCCGCAACGCCCGCGCGAACCCCAGCAACGCGGCATCGCCCTCCGGCCGACGCCCTTCACCATGCCTGCCGGTCCCGGTGTCCGTGCTGTGCCCTGCGCGGCGGCGGCCGTCGGTGCGGGTGTTGGGCCGGTGCTTCCGCGGGGCCGGCGCGTCGCTTCGGCTGCCGGGCCCGTCGGGACCGACGTCTTCGCCGCGCCCGCCCGCCCCGGTGTCCGTGCCGCGTCCCGCGGCGTCCGCTCCGTGTACCTCGCGGTGTCCTCGTCGTTCCCCGGCCACGGCGATCACGCTCCCCGTCCCGCGAGGACCGCGGCGAAGTCCAGGCCGCGGGCCCGGTCCGTGTCCTCGCGGTACTTCAGCACCGATCCCAGGGTGGCCACCGCCAGCTCCGCGTCCACCTCGTTCGCCCCGAGGGCGTCCAGGGCGCGCGCCCAGTCCAGGGTCTCGGCCACGCCCGGCGGCTTGAGCAGGTCCTCGGCGCGCAGGGCCTGCACCAGCGAGGTCACCTGCTCCGCGAGCCGCGCCGACACCTGCGGCAACCTGCGCCGGACGATGGCGAGTTCGCGGCCGAAGCCGGGATGGTCGAACCAGTGGTACAGGCACCGCCGCTTGAGCGCGTCGTGCACCTCGCGGGTGCGGTTGGAGGTCAGGACGACCACCGGCGGCACCTCGGCCCGCAGCGTGCCCAGCTCCGGAATCGTCACCTGGAACTCCGACAGCAGCTCCAGCAGGAACGCCTCGAACTCGTCGTCGGCCCGGTCGATCTCGTCGACCAGCAGCACCGACGGCTGGGTCTGCAGGGCCCGCAGCAGCGGCCGGGCGACCAGGAACCGCCGGTCGTACAGCTCGCGCTCCAGCCGCTCCGCGTCCCTGACCCCGGCGGCCTCGGCGGCCCGCAGATGCAGCAGCTGACGGGGGAAGTCCCAGTCGTACAGCGCCTGCGAGGCGTCGATCCCCTCGTGGCACTGGAGCCGGATCAGAGGCGCGTCGAGCGCCTCGGCGAGGGCGGAGGCGAGCGCCGTCTTGCCGACGCCCGCGTCGCCCTCGCAGAAGACCGGCCGGTGCAGCCGCAGCGCCAGGAAGCAGGCGATGGCGAGCCCGTCGTCGACGAGGTAGCCGGTCTCCTCCAGACGGGAGCGCACCTGCTCCGGGCTGTTGATGGAAGTGATCGGCGCTCACCCCATCCCGGCGGCGGCCAGGACCGCCCGCTTGGTCAGCACCCGCGCTAGGTGCGCCCGGTACTCGGGCGAGGCCGACGCGTCCCGCGAGGGCCGGGTGCCCTCGGCCGCGGACCGGGCCGCCCGCGCCACCGCGTCGGCGTCCCCGGCACCGGCCAGCGCCTCCTCCGCCGCGGCGGCCCGCAGCGGGGTCGCGCCCATGTTGGTCAGCCCGATCCGCGCCTGCGCGATGCGCCCGTCGTCGCGCCGCACCAGCGCCGCGACACCGACCATGGCCCAGGACTGCGCCACCCGGTGGAACTTCTCGTACCGGTAGCCCCAGCCCTCCCGCTTGGGCACCCGGACCTCCACCAGGAGCTCGTCGGGGGCCAGCGCGGTCTGCAGATAGTCGGCGAAGAACTCGCGCGCCGGGATCGCGCGCCGCCCGCCCGGCCCCTCGGCGACCAGTTCGGCGTCCAGCGCCAGCGCCACCGCGGGCAGGTCCCCGGCCGGGTCGGCGTGCGCGAGCGAGCCGCCGAGGGTGCCCCGGTGCCGTACGGCGGGATCCGCGACCGTCTCGGTGGCCTGGGCCAGCAGGCCCGCGTACCGCCGCACCAGCGGGTCGTGGACGACGTCGTGGTGCGTGGTCAGCGCGCCGATGGAGAGCGTGCCGCCGTCCTCACGGACCCCGCGCAGCCCGGGGATCCGTCCGATGTCGACGACGAGTTCGGGAAAGGCCAGCCGCAGCCTCAGCAGCGGCAGCAGGCTCTGCCCGCCGGCCAGCACCTTCGCGTCCTCGCCCGCGTCGGCGAGGGTGCGCACGGCCTCGTCGACGCTGGCCGGGCGGGCGTAGTCGAATGCGGGGGGAATCATGCCGAGGCCTCCTTCTGCGCAGACCGCGCCTGCGCCGACCGCACGGCCTCCCAGACCCGCTCGGGGGTGCACGGCATCCGTACGTCGTGCACGCCCAGCGGGCGCAGCGCGTCCACGATCGCGTTGACGACGGCGGGCGTCGAGGCGATCGTGCCCGCCTCGCCGACGCCCTTGGCCCCGAGCGGGTTGGAGACCGCGGGCGTCTCGGTCCGGTCGGTCACGAAGTCGGGGAGGTCCGCCGCCGACGGCACCAGGTAGTCGGCCATCGTGCCGGAGACCAGGTTGCCCTCCGCGTCGTACACGGCCTCCTCGTACAGAGCCTGCGCGATGCCCTGGGCCAGTCCGCCGTGCACCTGCCCCTCGACGATCACCGGGTTGATCACCCGGCCCACGTCGTCCACGCAGACGTAGGAGCGGATACGGGTCTGTCCGGTCTCGGTGTCGACCTCGACCGCGCACAGATGGGTGCCGTGCGGGTAGGAGAAGTTCTCCGGGTCGAGCAGGTACTCGGAGTTGAGGGTGGGTTCCATGCCGTCGGGCACGTCGTGCGAGGTGAACGTCTCGAAGGCGACCTCCTGGATGGTCC
This sequence comes from Streptomyces sp. NPDC001204, assembly GCF_053598035.1. Lineage (NCBI taxonomy): Bacteria > Bacillati > Actinomycetota > Actinomycetes > Kitasatosporales > Streptomycetaceae > Streptomyces > Streptomyces sp. NPDC001204. The sequence continues at coordinate 185,878 of NZ_JBSFJL010000010.1, forward strand.
TGCGCGCCTCCGGCGAGCCCTTCACCGAGAACACGCCGCCCTTGAACTCCAGGTCGTCCTCGCTCGCCTCCAGCAGGTGCGCCGCGACCTTCCGCGCCTTGTCCACCACCTTCTCGGCGGCGCGGTGCACCGCCGACCCGCCCACGACCAGCGAGCGCGAGCCGTAGGTGTCCATGCCCTGCGGCGCCGCCAGGGTGTCGCCGTGCAGCACCTCGACGTCCTCGAACGGCACACCCAGCACGTCCGCGGCGATCTGGCTCCAGCAGGTCACGTGCCCCTGCCCGTGCGGGCTGGTACCGGTGACCACCTCGACCTTGCCGGTGGGCAGCATGCGGATGCTCGCCGCCTCCCAGCCGCCGGCCGAGTACCTCAGGTCCCGCAGCACCCGGCTCGGCGCCAGCCCGCACATCTCCGTGTACGTCGACACGCCGATGCCCAGGCGCACGCCGTCCCCGCGCTCGTTGCGCTTCTGCTGCTCGGCGCGCAGGTCGTCGTAGCCGAACAGGGCGAGCGCCTTCTCGGTCGCCGCCTCGTAGTCACCGCTGTCGTAGGTCAGGCCCGCGATGGAGACGTACGGGAACTCCTCGTGCCGGATCCAGTTCCGCCGCCGCACCTCCACCGGGTCGAGACCGACCTCTGCGGCGAGTTCGTCCATGGCCCGCTCGATGGCGTACGTGGCCTCCGGGCGCCCGGCGCCGCGGTAGGCGTCGGTCGGGGTGCGGGTGGTGAACACGCCGGTGCAGTTGAACTCGTAGGAGTCCATCTTGTAGATCCCCGGGTACATGAAGGCGCCCAGGATCGGGATGCCGGGAGTGACGAGCATCAGATAGGCGCCCATGTCGGCGATCAGGTCCACCTTGAGACCGAGCAGCCGGCCCTCGCGGGTCGCGGCGATCTCGATGTCCTGGATCATGCCGCGGCCGTGGTGGGTGGCCAGATAGCCCTCGGAGCGGGACTCGGTCCACTTCACCGGTCGACCCAGCCTGCGCGCGACCTCGACCGCGATGGCCTCCTCGCCGTACACCTGGAGCTTGGAGCCGAAGCCGCCGCCGACGTCGGGGGCGATCACCCGCAGCTTGTGCTCGGGCACGCCGGTGACCACCGAGAGCATGATCCGCAGGATGTGCGGGATCTGCGTCGCCGAGTACACCGTGAACTCCCCGGAGGCGGCCAGCGGGGTGACGACGACCGCGCGCGGCTCCATGGCGTTGGGGATGAGGCGCTGCTGCCGGTAGCGGCGGCGCAGGACGATGTCGGCGCGCTGCTCGACCGCCTCGAAGTCCTCGCCGGTCCTCAGCGGCCACACATAGGCGCGGTTGGTGCCCTTGCCGGCGTGGACCAGCGGGGCGTCCTCGGCGAGCGCCTCCTCCAGGTCCAGGACCGGCGGCAGGGGCTCGTAGTCGACCTCGATCGCCTCCAGCGCGTCGGCCGCCGCGTACCGGTCACGGGCCACCACGACCGCCACCGGGTCACCGGCGTGGCGCACCTCGTCGACCGCGACCGGCGGATGGTCCGGCAGCACCATGTCCTCGGTGACCGGCCAGGCGCAGGGCAGCGACCCCAGTGCCCCGGCGAGGTCGCGGCCGCTGAAGGCGGCGACGACGCCGGGGCGTTCGAGGGCGGGGGAGACGTCGATGTGTTCGATGCGGGCGTGCGCCATGGGGCTCCGCAGGATGGCCAGGTGCAGCAGTCCGGTGACGGTGATGTTGTCGGTCCAGTTGGTCTGTCCGGTGATCAGCCGCGCGTCCTCCTTGCGGAGCCGGGCCCTGCCCACCTCGCGATCGACGGCCTGGTCGGTCATGCCGTCACCTCCTGGGCGGACCCGGTCCGCTCGCCCGCGGCCGTCTTCCCCTCGGCGACGGCGAGCACCGCGCGGACGATGTTCTGGTAGCCGGTGCACCGGCACAGGTTGCCCTCCAGCGCCTTGCGCACCTCGTCGGAGCCGGGGTGCGGGTTCTCCCGCAGCAGATCGCGCGCGGCCATGATCATCCCGGGGGTGCAGTAGCCGCACTGCAGCGCGTGCCGCTCGTGGAACGCGCGCTGCAGCTCCGTCCACTCGCCGTCCCTGGCCAGTCCCTGCACCGTGGTCACCTCGCCGCCGTCCGCCTGGACGGCCAGCACCGTGCAGCTCTTGACGCTCGCGCCGTCCAACTCGACCGTGCAGGCTCCGCAGTTCGAGGTGTCGCAGCCGATCGGGGTACCGGTCAGTCCGAGGCGGTCACGCAGATAGTGGACCAGGAGCAGACGGGGTTCCACGTCGTCCTCGTAGGCCGTGCCGTCCACCGTGACCGAGATATGGGTCATGTTCCCTCCGGGGCCGTATGGGCGTGGGTGGGCGAAATATCGTCGACCGTGTGGTGTACGTCACTCTATGACCGTGTCAGAGCGGGGGCGAGTGGTGCGACAGGCGTCGTTGACCGTTAATCCATTGCCCCGGCGCTTCGGCTCTGCTGCACTGCACGTCACCACGTCGTCACCGAACGAGGAGCACCCATGCGCACAGCGTCCATGTCCACCCCGGAAGGAATCCCCGCCATCAAGAAGGACATGACGCCCAGTGCACTTGCTCAATCTCGGCATCCTCGCGCACGTCGACGCGGGTAAGACCAGTCTGACCGAACGGCTGCTGCACTCCGCGGGGGTGATCGACGCGCTCGGCAGCGTCGACGCCGGCAGTACGCGGACCGACACCCTCGCGCTGGAGCGGCAGCGCGGCATCACCATCAAGTCCGCCGTCGTCTCCTTCCCGGTCGACGACGTGACCGTCAACCTCATCGACACCCCCGGCCACCCCGACTTCATCGCCGAGGTGGAGCGGGTGCTGGGCGTGCTCGACGGCGCGGTGCTCGTGGTCTCCGCCGTCGAGGGCGTCCAGGCGCAGACGCGCGTCCTGATGCGCACCCTGCGGCGGCTGCGCATCCCGACCCTGCTCTTCGTCAACAAGATCGACCGGCGGGGCGCCCGGCAGGAGGAACTGCTGAGTGCCGTCGCCCGGCGGCTCACACCGGCCGTCGTGCCCATGGGGCGGGTGACGGGAATCGGCGCCCGCGAGGCCCGCTTCGTGCCCGGCCTCGGCCCGTCCGCGCCGGATGTCCTCGCCGAGCACGACGACGGCCTGCTGGCCGCGTACGTCGACGGCACCCTGCGCGCCGACCGCCTGCGCGCCGCCCTCGCCGCCCAGACCGGGCAGGCCCTCGTGCACCCGGTGTACTTCGGCTCCGCGATCACCGGTGCCGGGGTCGACGCGCTGATCGGCGGTGTCAAGGAACTGCTGCCCGCCGCGGGCGGCGACCCCGACGGGCCCGTCTCGGCCACCGTGTTCAAGGTCGAGCGGGGTCTCGCGGGGGAGAAGGTGGCGTACGCGCGGATGTTCTCCGGCACCCTCCGGGTACGCGACCGCGTCCCCTACGGCGACGCCCGCACGGAGGGCAGGGTCACCGCGATCGGCGTGTTCGACCACGGCACGGACGTCCGCGCCGACGCCGTGTCCGCGGGCCGCATCGCCAGACTGCGGGGCCTGGCCGACATCCGGATCGGCGACACGGTCGGCGAGCCCGGCAAGGCCTACGAGCACTTCTTCGCGCCGCCGACCCTGGAGACCGTCGTCGTACCGGGCCCCGGCGTGGGCGGCGGGACCCTGCACCTCGCACTCACCCGGCTGGCCGAACAGGACCCGCTGATCGGGCTCCGCCACGACGAGGCGCGGCAGGAGACCTCCGTGTCCCTGTACGGGGAGGTGCAGAAGGAGGTCCTCCAGGCCACGCTCGCCGACGAGTTCGGGCTGTGTGTCACCTTCCGGGAGACCACCCCGCTGTGCGTCGAGCGGCCGGTGGGCACGGGTGCGGCCGCGGAGTTCAACAAGAAGGACGGCAACCCCTTCCTGGCCACCGTCGGGCTGCGCGTCGACCCCGCGCCGGCCGGCTCCGGGGTGGACTTCCGTCTGGAGGTCGAGCTGGGCTCGATGCCGTACGCCTTCTTCAAGGCGGTGGAGGACACCGTGCGCGAGACCCTCGGGCAGGGGCTGCACGGCTGGCAGGTCACCGACTGCACGGTCACCCTGACCCACTGCGGCTACTCGCCCCGGCAGAGCCACGCCCACCAGGGCTTCGACAAGAGCATGTCCAGCACCGGGGCCGACTTCCGGGGCCTGACCCCGCTGGTGCTGATCGAGGCGCTGCGCCGTGCCGGCACGCTGGTCCACGAACCGGTGCACCGCTTCCGCGCCGAGGTCCCGGCGGACACGCTCGGCGCCATGCTGCCGGTGCTGTCCGCACTGCGAGCCGTGCCGCGGACGACCGTCACCCGCGGATCCGTGTGCCTCCTGGAGGGCGGCGTCCCGGCCGCCCGGGTGCACGCGCTGGAGCAGCGCCTGCCGGGGCTGACCCGCGGCGAGGGGGACCTGGAGAGCGCCTTCGACCACTACGCGCCGGTCACGGGCGACACGGTCCCCGAACGCCCACGCACCGACCACAACCCACTGGACCGCAAGCAGTACCTGCTCAACCTGACACAGCGGGTGGGACGATGACGGCCGCCCGCCCGCCGTCGCCCACGATCCTGCACCCACCCGCCGGGGTCCGGGACGCGGTGGGCGGCACGGTGGTGGCGGTTCGGGCGCGGGCGGAGAGGTGGCGCCCCGTGCCGCCGCGTCACGCCGCGGAGGCCGCCCGCAGCGCCGGCGGCCTTCGGCGCTGCCGGAGTACCCGCCGGGTCGCGACGTACCCCGGACGGGGCGGCCGCCTGCCGCCTGCCGCCGGGCGTCCGGGGAGCTCCGGGGCGGGTGGAGGGCGGCGGCCCCAGGCCCTGTCGTCACATTCCCGTCCGCCGTGCGACGCCTGGCACGCCCTCCGCCAAGCTCTTCGAGCAGGGGGACCCGGGGGACCCTCAGCCGCGTTGCCGAACCGCTGACGTGGCTCCGCCACGAGGGCGCTCCGGCGCCTTGCGATCGCACGCGCCGGACGCCGCGCGGCCCGCCCTCCGGGCGGACGACGGGAATGCGGCGACAGAACCTAACGGGCGAGTTGTTCGACCGCGTTCAGGACCGGTGCCAGGCCGTTCTCCTCGCGGATCCGGGCGCCCAGGGACCGTGCCCGTTCCCGGTGTCCGTGGCCACGGGTGGCGCGGACCAGGGCAGCGGCGAGGTTGTCCGCGGTGAGGCCACGCAGCGGAACCGAGCAGGGTGCCACGCCGAGGCCGACGAGACGATCGGCCCAGAAGCCCTCGTCGAACTGGACGGGCACGGGCACCGCGGGGACGCCCGCCCGCAGCCCGGCCGCGGTCGTGCCCGCCCCGGCGTGGTGCACCACGCCCGCCAGCCGCGGGAACAGGGCCGAGTGCGGGACCTCGCCGATGGTCAGCATGTCCTCGCCGGACGCCTCCAGCCCCGCCCAGCCCCGCTGGACCACACCGCGCAGTCCGGCCCGGCGCAGCGCGCGCACGATGGTGTCGCTGAGCCGCCCGGGGTCGGGCACGGTGGCGCTGCCCAGCCCCACGTAGACCGGCGGAGGACCAGCGTCGAGGAAGTCCCACAGGCCTTCGGGGAGTTGGGTGTAACGGTCGTACGGCCACCAGTACCCGCACACATGGAGCGCGCTGCGCCAGTCGCGGGGCCTGGGCACCACGAGCGGGCTGAAGCCGTGGTACACCGGCCCGCGCTGCCCCTGGCGGACGCGGCGGCCGGTGACCGCCCGGGCGGGCAGCCCCAGCCGGGTCCGCACGGCGGGTACGGCCGCCGAGAAGACCCGCTCCACGGCCAGGTCCACGCCGTGCCCGGCGAGGCGGTTCGCAGCTCCGCCCCAGTGTCCGCCGCCCAGCAGCGGAGGGGCGAACTCCCTTGTGGGGGAGAGGGGTTGCAGATGGGCGCCCACACTGGGCAGGTTCAGCGCCTCGGCGATGGCGTGCCCGACCGGCCCGAGCGAGCCTGCCAGCAGCAGCAGGTCGCTCTTCTCGGCCGCCGCGATCAGATCGTCCGTCATCCGGGCGATGGCCGCGCGCACCAGCCCCACGGCCCGCAGCATTTTGCCCGGGCCGGTGGCGCTGCGGTGGAGTCCCCGGCCGCGCGAGGACTCCAACTCGGCCCGCGGGTCCACCGGCAGCGGGTGGAAACCGAGGCCCGAGCCCGCGACCAGCGGTTCGAAGCATCCGTGCGTGACCAGGGTGACCTCATGACCCGCGAGAGCCAGGCCGTGCCCCAGTCCGGTGAAGGGGGCGACGTCGCCCCGGGATCCCGCCGTCATGATCGCTACGCGCACGACGGCCAGTATGGCCGCGCGGCCGCCCGCCACCGGTGAACGACCCGAGGGGTGTCGCACCCCTGCTCCGGTCCGGGTACGCCGGTCATACCCCGAGCTGCCGGGCGGCGGCCGTGACGGTCTGCTCCAGCAGCGTGGCGATCGTCATCGGGCCCACCCCACCGGGCACCGGAGTGATCAGTGAGGCCCGCTCCGCGGCGGAGTCGAAGTCGACGTCGCCGACGTTGCCCGGGTTGTAGCCCGCGTCGATCACCACGGCGCCGGGCTTGACGTCCTCGCCGCGGATGAGCCGGGGCCGGCCCACCGCGGCGACCACGACGTCCGCCTCGCGCACGGCGGCCGGCAGGTCCGCGGTCCGCGAGTGGCAGTACGTCACCGTCGCGTCCCGGGCGAGCAGCAGCATCCCCACGGGCTTGCCGAGGATCGCGCTGCGGCCCACCACGACGGCACGCCGGCCGCGCAGCTCGACGTCGTACGCGTCCAGCAGCCGCAGGATGCCGCCGGGCGTGCAGGACACGAACCCCGGCAGACCGAAGCTCATCGCGGCGAACGAGGCACAGGTGACCCCGTCGACGTCCTTCTCGGGCGCGATCGCCTCGAACGCGGCCCGCTCGTCGATGTGCTCGCCGACGGGGTGCTGGAGCAGGATGCCGTGCACGGCGGGATCCTTGGACAGCGACCGCAGCGTGTCGACCAGTTCCTCGGTGGTGGTCGCGGCCGGCAGTGCCACATGGCGGGAGTCGATACCGGCCTTGCGGCAGCGGTTCTGCTTCATCCGTACGTAGGTGACGGAGGCGGGGTCCTCACCGACCAGCACGGTCGCCAGACAGGGCGTCGTACCGGTGCGCTCGGTGAGTGCGGCGGCCTTCCGCGCGGTCTCCTCGACGACACGGCGGGCGAGCGCGGTGCCGTCCATCGGACGGGCCTGGGACATGGTCCACTCCTGGGCGTTCGGGGAATTGCCCAGGCGCGCGGCTCACGACTCTGCGTGGACCGCTCCCCGGTGGTGCTCCACCTCAGCGCCAGTCACGGCCCCGCCTCACCCTAACCGACACGGCCCGCCGCGGTCGAAGGCCGCGCACCGCCGTACGGCCCGGACGCGGCCGTGCCGCCCGCAGCAGCGAGCGGAGCGCCGCGGCGGACGCCGGGCGGGACACCGCGGTCGTGGGGCCCGGCAGGCGCGACCGGGCCGAGCGGGACCGGCCCAGGCCGGTGCCGGCCGAGAAGGTCCAGGTCAGACGGGAGCTGACCTGGAATCTCGCGGCTCTCCCGCCTATTCGTCCCATGCCTGGATCAGTATCTGCTCGGCGATCCTGCCGTCGCGCAGCGAGACCATGGACTCCGCGAGGACACGGCCGCCGTCCGCGTACTGGCAGGACTCCACGTACGCCGCATGGTCGCCCTGCACGACGCACTGCTCCAGCCGGTGCGTCATGTCGCGGCCGTAGACGTCCTGGAGCATGGTGCCGATCTCGTCCCGGCCGTGCAGGACCTTGGGGTTGCTGGGCTGGGTGTCGCGGTCGACGATGCGGATCTCCGCGTCGTCCGCGTAGAGCGACAGCAGCGTGTCCGCCGTGTCTCCTTCGATGCCGCGGCGCAGCGTGTCGGTGTCGAAGGCGGGGCTTGCCGAGGTGGACATGACGTGACCTCCTCCGAGGGCCGCGGCCCTTGCGGGTAGCGGGCCGCGGCGGGCCTCACAGTTCGAGACTCCTCCGCCCCGGCGGACGCGGCAAACGCGGTCCGGACGCTGAGCCCGACGGGTGAGCGCGGCCGCGGGCCCGTGTCCGGGCGGGCCCGGACGGCGTTGCCGAGGACATGGTCTGCACTCGACGCATCGTCGTCGCCGCCGGACTCGCCGTCTCGGTCGCGGGCCTGACCGCGCTGCCCGCGAGTGCCCCGTCCGCCGGCAGGTTCCAGCTCCCCGGCCTGCTCGACTCCTCCCCGGGACCGGCGTCCCGGCCGAACGCCGGGCCGAACCGCCCGCGGTCTCCGAACAGCTCTCCGGGGTCGACCGCGTACGCGATCTCGACCAGGCGGGCCGGCTGAACCAGGTCACCGGCCTGGTCCCGCCGGTCTTCGCGCCGGTGCACGCCATCCAGCACTGAGCTTTCGCCCCGCGGGACGGGCACCCGCACCCCGCCCGCCCCGTCCCCGCAGATCAGAGGCCCCCTCGGTGTCCCTTACCGATCAGTCGGACGTAGGGTCGGGGGACGTACACCGCTCGACGGAAGGGACCACCACCATGGCGCAGGAAGTGCGCGGCGTGATCGCACCCGGCAAGAACGAACCGGTGCGGGTCGAGACGATCGTCGTGCCGGATCCGGGGCCGGGAGAGGCCGTCGTGCGGATCCAGGCCTGCGGCGTCTGCCACACCGACCTGCACTACAAGCAGGGCGGAATCAACGACGAGTTCCCGTTCCTGCTCGGCCACGAGGCCGCGGGCGTCGTGGAGTCGGTCGGCGACGACGTCACCGACGTCGCGCCCGGGGACTTCGTCATCCTCAACTGGCGGGCCGTGTGCGGCAAGTGCCGTGCCTGTCTGCGCGGGCGGCCCTGGTACTGCTTCGACACCCACAACGCGCGGCAGCGGATGACCCTGACCGACGGCACCGAACTCTCCCCGGCGCTCGGGATCGGCGCGTTCGCCGAGAAGACCCTGGTGGCGGCCGGTCAGTGCACCAAGGTCGACCCGTCGGTCTCCCCGGCAGTGGCCGGGCTGCTGGGCTGCGGCGTGATGGCCGGCATCGGCGCGGCGATCAACACCGGCAACGTCGGCCGCGGCGACTCGGTCGCCGTCATCGGCTGCGGCGGTGTCGGCGACGCGGCGATCGCCGGTGCGTACCTGGCGGGCGCGGCGAAGGTCATCGCCGTCGACATCGACGACCGCAAGCTGGAGACCGCCCGCACCATGGGCGCCACGCACACGGTCAACTCCAAGGAGAACGACCCGGTCGAGGCCATCCGCGAGCTGACCGGCGGCTTCGGCGCCGACGTCGTCATCGAGGCGGTCGGCCGCCCCGAGACGTACCGGCAGGCCTTCTACGCCCGTGACCTGGCCGGCACGGTCGTCCTGGTCGGCGTGCCGACCCCGGAGATGAAGCTGGAACTGCCGCTGCTGGACGTCTTCGGACGCGGCGGGGCGCTGAAGTCGAGCTGGTACGGCGACTGCCTGCCCTCCCGGGACTTCCCGATGCTCATCGACCTGCACCTGCAAGGACGCCTGCCGCTGGACAAGTTCGTCACCGAGACCATCCAACTGGACGAGGTGGAGAAGGCGTTCGAGCGGATGCACCACGGCGACGTGCTGCGCTCGGTGGTGGTGCTCTGATGGCCGCCCGTATCGAACGCCTCGTCACCTCCGGGCAGTTCAAGCTTGACGGGGGCACCTGGGACGTCGACAACAATGTGTGGATCGTCGGCGACGACCATGAGGCCGTCGTCATCGACGCCGCCCACGACGCCGAGGCCATCGCCGCGGCGGTAGGCGACCGCCGGCTGACGGCCATCGTGTGCACCCACGCCCACAACGACCACGTCAACGCCGCCCCGGCGCTCGCCGACCTCACCGGCGCGACGATCTGGCTGCACGGCGACGACCTGCCGCTGTGGAAGATGACCCACCCGAACCGGGACCCCGACGAGCACCTGGTCGACGGCCAGGTCATCGAGGCGGCCGGCGCCGACCTGAAGGTCCTGCACACGCCCGGCCACGCCCCGGGCGCGATCTGCCTGTACGACCCCGGACTCGGCGTGGTCTTCACCGGCGACACGCTCTTCCAGGGCGGTCCCGGCGCCACCGGCCGCTCCTACTCCCACTTCCCGACGATCATCGACTCGATCCGCGACCGCCTGCTGACGCTGCCGCCCGAGACGAAGGTCCTCACCGGCCACGGCGACCCGACCACCATCGGCGCCGAGGCCCCGCACCTGGAGGAGTGGATCGCCCGCGGGCACTGACGCGGGAGAACCGGGCCGGGAGCCCGGGTGGCGGGCCGCACGAGACCGGAAGGCGCTCGTGCGGCCCGCCCGCGTTTCACCGTCTCCGCGCCGTTTCCCGCGCCGAAAGGCGACAGAAGGTGTCCGGTTTCCCCGGCACCCTCGATGACGGCATCGACGGAAGACGCATCGGGAGGTAGGACATGCCGGGCCCACTGGAAGGCAAGGTCGCGCTGGTCGCGGGGGCGACGCGGGGAGCGGGACGGGGAATCGCGGTGGAGCTCGGCGCGGCCGGCGCCACCGTCTACGTCACCGGACGCACCACCCGCGCCCGCCGCTCCGAGTACGACCGCCCCGAGACCATCGAGGACACCGCCGACCTGGTCACCGCGGCCGGCGGCCACGGCATCGCCGTACCGGCGGACCATCTGGAGCCCGGCCAGGTCCGCGCCCTCGTGGATCGCATCGCGCGCGAGCAGGACCGTCTCGACGTCCTCGTCAACGACATCTGGGGCGCGGAGCACCTCTTCGCGTGGGACACCCCGGTGTGGGAGCACGACCTCGACAAGGGGCTGCGGCTGCTCCGGCTCGCGGTGGAGACACACGCGATCACCAGCCATCACGCCCTGCCGCTGCTGCTGCGTCACCCCGGCGGCCTGGTGGTGGAGATGACCGACGGCACCGCCGAGTACAACCGGGACACCTACCGCGTCAACTTCTTCTACGACCTCGCCAAGGCGTCCGTCCTGCGCATGGCCTTCGCGCTCGGCCACGAACTCGGCCCGCGCGGCGCCACGGCGGTGGCCCTCACCCCCGGCTGGCTGCGCTCGGAGCTGATGCTCGACCACTTCGGGGTCCGGGAGGACAACTGGCGCGAAGCCCTGGACAGCGTCCCGCACTTCGCCATCTCCGAGACCCCGCGCTATGTGGGCCGCGCCGTGGCCGCCCTGGCCGCGGACCCGGACGCGGCCCGCTGGAACGGCCGTTCCCTCTCCAGCGGCGGTCTCGCCCAGGACTACGGCTTCACCGACCTGGACGGCAGCCGCCCCGACGCCTGGCGGTACCTCGTCGAGGTCCAGGACGCGGGCCTGCCCGCCGACCCGACCGGATACCGCTGACGGGGCGCCGCCCGACCACGGCATAGCATCTCCCGCCCCGCCGGCCACGACGCCGACGGGCGTGGGGAGTTGCGGGAGTCGCCGGAGCGAGGACATGCTGCGCGCCGACTGCCCGAGAGGCCCTTCGGGGAAGTAGGTTCGGCGCATGACGGACAGTGGGCGGTTCGGCGGACACGGGGTTCTCATCACCGGCGCGGGCCGGGGCATCGGCGCGGCCACCGCGCGCAGGCTGGCCGAGGAGGGGGCCGGGGTCCTGGTCACGGACCTGGACGGGGACGTGGCGGAGCACACGGCGGCGGCGCTGCGCGAGCGTGGACTCACGGCGCGGGCGCACGCGTTGGACGTCGCGGACCGGGACGCGGTCCAGGCGGCCGTGGACCTGGCCGTCCAGACCTTCGGATCCCTCGACGTCCTGGTCAACTGCGCGGCCCACTGCACGCCCGACACCCCGTTGTTCGAGGACGACCCGGAAGCGGTGTGGGCCCGCGACCTCGACATCACCCTGACCGGCGCCTACCGCTGCTGCCGCGCCGCCCTGCCCCACCTGGCGGCGGGCGGCAGGGGGGCGATCGTCGGCATCGGCTCGGTCAACGGCGTCCAGGACTTCGGCAACCACGGCTACAGCGCGGCGAAGGCGGGGCTGGCCTCGCTCACCCGCACCCTCGCCGGACACGCCGCCTCCCGCGGCGTCCGCGTCAACCTGGTGGTGCCGGGCACGGTCCGCACCTCGGCCTGGGAGGGACGGGAGGCCGAACTCGACCGGGTCCGCGGCCTGTACCCGCTCGGCCGGGTCGGCGAACCGGAGGACATCGCCGCCGCGGTGGCCTTCCTCGCCTCCCGCGACGCGGCCTGGATCACCGGCACCACTCTGACCGTCGACGGGGGCCTCACCGCGGTCAACACCGCTTTCCGCGCGGCGGTTCAGGAGGAGCGGGAGGAGGGGGACACCTGAGCGGACCGCCCGGCCCCGGCCTCGACCGCCGGGCGCGTGTCACCGTTTCGTCTCGGCACGCGCCGCTTCGCAACCGATGTGCCCCGCCATGGGTCTAGGTGTCGGGAAGTACCGGAACGCACCTAGGGGGCAAGGCCGTTATGAGGGACATCGGCAGGCGGGGAGCGGTCGTACTGGGCGTCACGGGGCTGGTGGCGCCGCTCACGCTCGCGCTCGGTACTGCACCGGCGCAGGCGGCGAGTTGCACGACGCAGGCGGGGCCGTACCAGAAGAAGGTGGAGAAGTTTCTCGGGCGGCCGGTGGACGGGCGGCAGTCGGCCGCCGACTGCAAGGCCATCCGGGCCTTCCAGAACAAGCACGGCATCACGCCGAACATCGGCTACGCGGGTTCCGTCACCTGGGGCGTGATGAACCTCATGAACAAGCAGAAGGCCGTCGGCAAGAAGCCCAACAAGAGCGGCAAGTGCCCGGTCAACAAAGGCCGCATCGCCTGCGTCGACCTCACCCTCCAGCTCAGCTGGATCCAGGACGGCAGCCGGCTCGTCTACGGGCCGGTGCCGGTGCGCACGGGACGCAAGGGGTACACGACCCGCACCGGCCTGAAGAAGATCTACTGGCGGGACATCGACCACGTCTCGACCCTGTACAACGTGCCGATGCCCTACAGTCAGTTCTTCGACGGCGGTCAGGCCTTCCACTCCGTCGGCCTGAGCATGTGGAACCCGCCGGGTTCGCACGGCTGCGTCAACATGACGACGAAGGACGCCAAGAAATACTGGTCGCTGCTGAAGAAGGGCGACGACGTGTTCGTCTACGGGCGCAAGCCGGGCACCTGACGGCACGGGCGGGCCGACGCCGCGACCCGTCGGCCGAGTGTGAACTCACGCCGGTGACCTGCCGAATTGACGTGATGAGCAACACGGTCCGATATGTCCGTATCGCTCGTACTTATTCACAGCGCCTTCACGTCGGGCGGCATATGCTTCACGGCATGTCCACCAGTGTTGAACCCGTCTCCGAGCGATCGGCCGCGGAGGTCAACGAGGAGATCCGGGCGCTGTGGCGCAGGTCGGGCGGGATTCTGACCACCGAGCAGCGCGAGGAGTACCAGCGCCTGGTGATGGAGTGGGCCGCGGCCGCCCCGCACGCCGACAGGGCGGCCTGAACCGGCTCCGACCTCTGCCCTCCGACCTCCGCCTTCGGTCCGCCCGTCGCCGCCGTCCGTCCTTTCCGTCAGCTCCACGTCGCCGAGTAGTACCTCTGGTAGGCCTTGCGGTCCCGTTCCGCGCGGATCCAGCGGGTGGCCACCAGGGCGATCAGACTGCCCCCCATGATCAGTAGACCGGGGCCGACGTTTTGGGGGTCGGAGAGCCGGGAGAGCGGAGTGGTCCCGTCGGCGCCGCCGGCCACCGGCGCCGAGGAGCCGGGAGAGGCCGTGCCGGGGGCGATGGCGCTGTGGGTGGCCGGGGCGGACGGCTCCGCGCTCTGCCCGGTGTCCTGCCGCGCGTCGGACACGATCAGCCGCACGTCGAGCGCGGACAGCGCCTTGGTGACCGGCTGGAAGAACGTCGTACCGCCCCTTGTGCAGTCGCCGCTGCCGCCCGAGGTCACCCCCAGGGCGATCCCCTCGGAGAACAGCGGACCGCCGCTGTCGCCCGGCTCGGCGCACACCGTGGTCCGGATGAGACCGGTGACGGTGCCCTCGGGGTAGTTCACCGTCGCGTCCAGGCCGGTCACCTCGCCGTCGCGCAGCCCGCTCGTGCTGCCGCTGCGGAACACCCGCTGCCCCACGGCCGGATCGCCCGCCCCCGTGATCCGTACGCCGTTGCCGCCGCCGATCGCCACCACGTCGGCGCCCTGGCCCGCGCTGCCGGAGTCGTACCGCACCAGCGAGAAGTCGCCGCCCGGGAAGGACCCGGCGACCGTCCTGCCGAGCTGCCGGTCGCCCTGGCCGTCGGCGAACCAGAGGGAACCGGTGGGCCCGCAGTGGCCCGCGGTGAGGATGAAGTCGGTCCGCCCGTCGGTCACGTTGAAACCCGCCGAGCAGCGCCCGTCGGTCGACAGGATGGGCTGCGCCCCGTTGAGGCGGGTGGTGAAGGCGCCCCCGGTGCGCTCCATGCGCACAAAGCCGCCGATCCTGCCGGCGACCTCGGTCATCCGGGCCCAGTCGGCGGCGGAGACCGTGCTGTCGCCCTCGACCGTCACCCGGTTGGCGCGGTAGTCCATCATCCAGGCCGTGCCGGCCACCCGGGGCGCCGCGCGCAGTGCCGCGGTGGCCGCCTTCAGCTCGTTCATGCTGTGCGGCACGATCTTCGCCTCGGCGCCCGTCCGCCGCACCTCCGCCGCCGTCCGCTCGTCGGTCACGGCGACCACCGGGCGCCCGTCGGAGCCGATCCAGCTGCCGGCCGTGCGCGAGGTGCCGAGCCGGGCCACCAGGTCGGCGCCGGAGGTGCCGGACGTGCCGGCCGGCCCCGCGGTGCCGCGCGCGGCGGAGGCGTCGGGAGGCTCGCTCGCCATCGCCGCCTGCGCGACCATCGCGCCTCCCAGAAGGAGTCCCGCGACGGCCGTCAGCCGTGTCACCCGCCGGACGACCCGTCGTCGTGCGTGCCCCATGCATGGCTCCCGAACCCGAACGCGCGGCCTCAACACCGCGGGGCACTACGCTCGTTGAGCGCCCCTCCTCCATACGTGGCGCGGCACGGCCGTGTTCAGCGCTCGGACGATCTTCTTCGGGCGCGCCCGCTCAACAGGGGAGCCGCGCCCCCGAACCGGCCCGCGTCTCCCGGCCGCGGCCGTCCGGGAGCGGGCCGAGGCGGGCCCGGCTCGGGGCGTCTCCCCAGACGGAGGAGGCACCGACGTAGGGGCGCAGCAGCGCGGTGAGCACCGGGTCGCCGCAGCCGTTCAGCTCGTCGGAGGCGAGCTTGCGGGCGACGCCGGCGAGGAAGTCGGCGAGCTGCACCCGCGGATCCAGCCGCGAGTGGACGAGTTCCACACCGTCCAGGGCCACACCCCGCTGCCGGGCCGTCCGCAGGAGCCAGTCGACGCGGTCGGGAGTGAGCATGTTCTGCCGGTCGTGCACGAGCCGCACGGCGCATCGCGGCGCGCTCCACAGCGCGGCCGTCCGCAGGATCGCGGGCAGCAACGGGTTGAGCGCGGGGAGCAGGGGCGGGCCGGCGGTGACCCGTGCCCGGTAGGCCTCGGCGCGTTCCCGGCTGCCGGCCAGCCGCTCCAGAACCGCCGCGGCCGGTTCGGGAACCTCCACCCGCCGCAGTTCCCCGACATGGGCGAAGAAGGCGTCCACCGGGTCCACGGGCTCCGCGTCGCTCCTGGCCCGCAGCAGCCGGTTGGCCGCCCGCAGGAACCGCCGCCATCCGTCCGCGCCGAAGGCCTCCCGCCCCGCGCCGTACAGTGCGTCCGCCCCGGCCGCGTCCCCGAGCAGCAGGTCCAGGGCGCGGTCCACCACGAAGAACGCCTTCTCGGTGAGGTCCACCCGGGCGTGCCCGTACAGCGGCCCGGCAGGGCAGAGCACCCACTCCAGTACCGCCCGGTGCTTCTCCCGCAGCAGATGGCCGGCCTTGTACTCCTCCGCGGGCGAGCGGATCCGGTTCCGTATCTCCCGCACGCACCCGGCGGCGGACTCCACCGGCAGCAGCACGCTGGCGTGTGCGAAGACGTCGGTGTTGCCGTCGGTGAGGTTCTCACCGTCCGACCCCGACTCGTCGCAGGCGACCTCCCGTACCCCGTCCCGCATCATCCGTCCCGCCCCCGTCCTCGTCGTCCCGGACCACAGCCCGAGTCTTGCACTGTCACGCCGGGCCCAGGGTCTTTCGTTTGGATCAGGCCGGATCAGGGAGCGGGGTCCGGTGCCGTGCATCGCAAGGCGGAGGAGGGCGGCAGGGCGGAGCCCCGCCGGCCGACGACAAAGCGGCGAGGCACGGTGCCAGGGACCGCGAGCCCGGCATGATCCAAACGAAAGACCCTAGACTGCGGCGCATGGACGACACCCTGGTGGAGCGGCTCGGAGCGGGGAAGTACCTGCTCGTCACCAGCTATCGCAGGAACGGCACCCCGGTCGCCACCCCGGTCTGGGTGGTGCGCGACGGCGACGCGCTCGGCGTGTGGACGACCACCGACTCCTGGAAGGTCAAGCGGATCCGCAACCGCGCCGACGTCCTCGTCGGCCCCTGCGATCTGCGCGGGCATCCGACCGGGGAACAGGTGGAGGCGCGGGCGGAGATCTGCGACGCGGACACCACCGCCCGCTACCGGGGGCTGATCGCCCGCAAGTACGGCGTGATCGGCCGCCTCACCCTGCTGGGCAGCAGACTGCGCCGCGGTCTGGGAGGAACCGTCGGAATCCGCGTGACCCTCTGACCGCGTGGCAGCCGCCGCTCGCGGTACCCGCTGGGCTAGTGTGCGGGGCGCTGCGAGACGACGGGGCTGGTGCGGTGCAAGGGATCTGGGCCAGGAGCCGGGGGATCGGACAGTGGCTCACCGGCCATGCCGGCTGGTGCCTGGCCGTCTCCCTGGCGGTGCACGCCGCAGCCGTCGTCACCCACCCCACCCACCCGCTGGACCTGCGCGTCTACCGCGAGGCCGCACCGCACGTGCTCTCCGGCGGCCTGTACGACTACGCGCTGCGCACCACCCCGCCCATCCCGCGGCTGCCGTTCACCTACCCGCCCTTCGCCGCACTCGTGTTCCTGCCGCTCGCGCGGCTTCCCTGGGCGGCGCTGGTCGCGCTCTGGCAGTCGCTGTCCGTGGCGGCCCTGGTCGTCGTCGCCGTGTGCGCGGTGCGGCTGCTGGGCCCGCGTCCCCGGGGCCGGCGGCGCGCTCTGCTCTGGGCCGCCGCCGGGCTGTGGCTGGAGCCCGTGCGCCACACCCTCGACCAGGGTCAGGTCAATCTGCTGCTGTGCGCCGTGGTCCTGTGGGGCCTGGCCGTGCCGCGCGCGGCGCCGGGCAGAGGAGCGGGGGTGGGCCTGGCGGCGGCGGTGAAGCTGACCCCGGCCGTCGGGGGACTGTACCTGCTGGCGACCCGGCAGTGGCGGGCCGCCGCGTGGGCGGTCGCGGCCGCGGCGGCGGCGACGGCGCTCGCCTGGGGTGTCGCCCCGCGCGAGTCCGCCCGCTACTGGTCCACGCTCGTCACGGACACCGGCAGGGTCGGCCCGGTCTGGTCGGTGCGCAACCAGTCGCTCACCGGTGCCGTCGCGCGACTGCTCGGTCAGGACACCACCGCCGCCGTGGTCCTCTGGTCCGTGCTCGCTCTGGTGACCGTGGCGCTGGTCCGTGCCCTGCGCTCCGCCGTACGGCGGCACGACCTGCTCGGCGTCCTGGTCGCCGTGGAGCTGTACGGGCTGCTGGTGAGCCCCGTCTCGTGGAGCCACCACTGGATCTGGTGCCTGCCCGCCATGATCTGGCTGGCCCACGGACCCCTCCGCCACCGCCTGCTCAGCCGTGTCGCGCTCGCGTGGTGGGCCGTGGTCACCGTCGCCCGCGTGGTGCCCTACCTGATCGGCGCCGAGGACCGCCTGGTCCGCCCCGGCGCCTATCCGGCGCTGCTCGCCTGGCCCGGCTGCGTCTACGCCGGGTGCGCCGTGCTGACGCTCGCCGCCGTGGCGCTCCGACCCGCGGGGCACGACCGGCCGGTCCTCGCCGACGGCAAGGTGCCGGAGCGGGATCGCTCGGACGTTGCAGGTGGTTGACGGCCGGTCGACGTCGAGGGCGGTTGACCGCCGGTCAGCTCCAGGCGCCGTACGGCTCGTCGACCAGCTGGAAGACCGGCTCGCCGCGCACCGGGTCCTTGGCCGTGGACAGCCGGACCCGGTCGCCGCCGTGGATGCCGATGGGCGGCCCCATGACCCGGCCCCGTACGACGAAGCCCTCGCTCAGCTCGATCAGCGACACATTGCGTGCGGCGGGGGAGTTGCGGTTCACCACCGTGGAGTGGCGGACCGTGCCCGTGCCCGCGCTGCGCTCGGTGCGCAGGTCGCTGCCCCGGCAGACCGGGCACAGCAGCCGGTGGTACACGGCCGTCCCGCACCAGGCGCAGCGCTGGAAGTACAGGGCCCGCGAGTCGTGGGCCGCGGACTCCAGAAGGCCGGTCGTGGAGCCGGCTGCAGCAAGAACGGTGTTTCCTGAGTGGTAGTACACGCTGGTCAACTCCCTGCGCTCGGCCGGAATCCCTCGTGCGCGGCGCACCCGGGCACGCGTGTGCACGGTGGTCGCGCCACCGTGCACACGCACAGCGTATGGCACTGGGTGTCACTCGTAAAGGCACTGCGTACCCTCAATTGCCCTCAGTCCGGGGGCTGCCGGCCCTCCGCGAGTGCCGTCTCGACCTCCCGCACCACCTGCCACAGGGGCGCTCCGCGCCGTGCGACCACGACGACCACGTCCTCCTGTGCCGCCCCGGGCCGCTGTTCGGCGCGGGGGGCGGCCGGGTCGCAGAAGGCGGCCTGCACATGGTTCAGCGCGTGGTCCACCGCAGCAGCCGCGTCGCCCCGTCCGTCCGAACGCAGCCACGAGCGCAGGGCGTTGTTGTGCGCCGCGACCACCGCCGCCGCGATCACGTCCGCCCGCAGCGTCCCGTCGCGCCGCCGCGCGAAGCGGGTCCGCAGATATCCGGCGAGCGCGCGCTCGTAGCGCCACACCACCGACAACTCGTACGCCCGCAGCCCCGGTACGCGCTTGGTGATCCGGTAGCGCTGGACGGAGAACGCCGGGTTCTCCGCGTACATCCGCAGCACCAGGCGGGCCGCGTCGCAGGCCCGCCGCACGGGTTCGTCCTCGTCGCCGCCGGCGGCGAGGAAGGCCGTCATGTCGGCCAGGTACCGCTCGTGGTCGGGGAAGACCACGTCCTCCTTGGAGGGGAAGTAGCGGAAGAACGACCGCCGTCCGACCCCGGCGAGCGCCACGATGTCGTCGACGGTGGTCTGTTCGTAGCCGCGCTCCAGGAACAGCCGGAACGCCGCTGCCACGAGGGCCTCCCGCATGGGCGTCCGCCCGGCCGCCGTCCGCGCCGTCTCACCGCGGCGGGACGCGGCGCTGCTGGAGCTCATGGACGGGAACGTAGCATCCGGACGGGTGTGGATGGCACTCGGTGCAGCCTGATGAGGGAACCGAGTGCAAAGGGAGCATCGGGCGGTATGCGCAGTAACCTTTCCCCACCTTCTCCCGCTCCTCGTCCGTCCCACCGGACACCACGTTCCAGGAGACAGCCATGCCGTCCGATCGTTCCCGTCTGCTCTACGTCACCGACCTTGCGTACCCGGCCCGCGGGCGCCGCTACTGCGACGAGGACATCCGGCTCACCTCGCGCCTGCGCGAGGACTTCGACCTGGCCCTGTGCCACCCCCGGGACGCCGCCGCGCTGATGGACGCCTTCGACGCCGTCGTCGTGCGCAACAGCGGACCCGTCCTGGAGTACCAGGCGGCCTACGACGACTTCCGGGCCCGGGCCCTGGACAGGGGGACACCGGTCTACAACCCGCTCACCGGCCGCGCGGACATGGCCGGCAAGCAGTACCTCCTCGACCTCAGCGCCGCCGGCCGCCCGGTCATCCCCACCGTCGACCGCCCCGAGGACCTGCACCGTCTGCCCGCGGCCGACCGCTACGTGGTCAAGCCCAAGATGGGAGCCGACTCCATAGGCCTGCGCGTCGTCCCCGCCGGGGAACTGCCCGGCCTGGCCGGCGGCGGCCTCCTCGTCCAGCCGCACATCGACTTCGCCTACGAGGTCTCGTTCTACTTCGTCGACCACGACTTCCAGTACGCCCTCCACGCCCCGGACCCGCAACGGCGCTGGGATCTGCGCCCCTACGAACCCTCCCGCGAGGACCTGGAGTTCGCCCGGAGCTTCGTCGAATGGAACACCCTCGCCCACGGCATCCAGCGGGTCGACGCCTGCCGCGCCCCGAGCGGCGAACTGCTGCTGGTCGAACTGGAGGACCTCAACCCGTACCTGTCCCTGGACGCCGTCGACGACACACGGCGGGACGCCTTCGTCGCCGCGATGAAGTCCTCCCTGCGCCGCTTTCTCGCCGCCGCCGGGTGAGCCGCCACAGCCCGCCGCACCGCGGGCGGCGCTGAACCGGCCGGGCGGCGGCCGCGTATCACTCCTCGGGACGGGGCCCGGACGCAGAGCGTGAGGAGTGCAGTGTGTCGACACCGCCCGGACACGGACAGCCGCACGGCGGGGCGCCCCTGGAGCCGGTACGCGTCATCCGGCCCAGACGGACCGACGCCCTCGCCGAGCTCATGCGGGAGTTCAGGGAGTACCAGCGGGAAACCGGCGGCGAGGATCCGCCGGGGCCGCCCGGCGGATCCGTCGAGGACGCGGCGACCGAGGAACTCCCGGCCGCACCGGCCGGGGGCTCCGCCCCTCGGGGCTCCGCACCCCCGGGTCCCGCACGCCGCCGGGCCCCGGTCCTGGAGCCGGACGCGGCGGGGCGCTCACTGCGCGGGGCCGCCGTCGCGCTCGCCGTGGCCTCGGCCGCGCTGCTCGGTTTCGGCTGCGCCCTCCTGCTGCCCGCCCGGGGCGAGGCCGCCGGCGCGGCGGCGGCCCCACCGCGACCGTCCGCGAGCGCCGCCGCCACGCCCACCGGGGCCGCGACCCCCACGGGCACCGCGCCGGCCGATCCGGACGGCGCCGGCACCCTGCGCGAGGGCGACAGCGGCCCGGACGTCACCGAACTGCAAGAACGCCTCCTGCGCGTCCCGGACGTCTACCGCGACGGCTCCACCGGCGGCCGCTACGACGGCGAACTGAGGGCGGCCGTCGCACGCTTCCAGCTCTGGTACGGCATCAGCGGCGACGAGACCGGCGTCTACGGCGACGACACCCGCCGCGCGCTGGAGTCCCGTACGACGGTCGACGGTGGATGAACCGGTCGGAGGCGGCCGAGCCGGACCGGCGTCACCCGGCGGCCGCGCCGGACGGTGCGGGGAGGGTTGCGGTGAGGGTTACGGCGAGCGGGGCCTACACCGGCTGCGCGGGCACCCGGAGGTCCAGGACGCAGACGTCGTCGCGGCGTTCGCCCTCCAGCATCGAGGCCAGCAGCGGCCCCAGCGCACCGGCCGTACCGCCGGGGCCGGTCGCGGCCGCCGCGGCGAGTCGCTCCAGGCCCTCCTGGATGCCCTCCCCGGGCCGCTCGACCAGGCCGTCGGTGTACAGCAGCAGCCGGTCTCCCGGCTCCAGCCGGCACTCCGCCTCCTCGAACACCGGGGTTCCGGTCGCCCCGAGCAGGACACCGCGCGGACGGTCGAGGTAGCGGGGCTCGCCCCGGCGCAGCAGTAGCGGCGGCGGGTGTCCCGCCTGGACCCACAGCAGACGGCGCTCGGCCGGCTTGTAGCGGGCCAGCACCATGGTGGCCGTGCGACGGGTGTCCCGGGAGTGGAGCAGCAGGGTGTTCAGCCCGAGGAGCGCGTCCGTCAGCGCCGAACCGGTGAAGATCATGCCCTTGGCCGTGAAACGGAGCTGGGCCATGGTGGCCACCGCGTCGATGCCGTGCCCGGCGACGTCGCCGATCACGAACAGCGCGTCGCCACCCGGCAGTTCGATCGCGCTGAACCAGTCACCGCCGACGTGGATCCCGGACTGCGCGGGCAGATAGACCACGTCGACCCGCAGCCCGGCCAGCCGTACGGGCCGCCGCGGCAGCGGCAGCAGCGCGTGCTGGAGCCGGCCCGCCAGCATCCGCTCGGCCTGGAGGATCCCGTGCTGCGTCAGGATCGCCCGCTCGCTCTCGACGAGGGCGAGTTCGGCGCTGCGCTGCGCGGTGAGGTCCTGTACGAAGCCGTGCACCTGGACCGGTGTGCCCTCGGCGTCCGGGACGGCCTCGGCGACGAGCCGCAGATGCCGCACCCCGGCCGCCGTCCTGATCCGGAACGGCACGTCGAACGGCTTGCCCTCGGTGAGCAGTTCGCGCACCACCCGGGCCAGCCCGGGTGCGTCCTCGGGCAGGGTGAGCTTCGGCAGCTCGGCCAGGCGGACCGGTCCGTCGCCGGGGTCGCGGCCGCACAACTCGTAGACCTGGTACGACCAGACCGTCTCCCGGCTGACCAGGTTCCAGGTGGCCCAGCCGAGATGGCCCAGCCGCTGGATGTCCGCCAGGCGCTGCTCCTGCCGGTCGGAGGACTCGTGCCGCAGCCAGGTGACCACCAGACCGTCGCCCAGGCGGGCGGCCCGCACCGAGTACGTGGACAACTCCTGCCCGCCCGCGACCAGTTCCTGCCGCGCGAACGGCTCGCCCTCGTAGGGCTCCCCGCCGGTCAGCGTGTCCAGCCAGCCCTGCCACAGCGGCTCCCGGGCGGCGGCCGGCCAGCACTCGAGGAGCCGCCGGCCGACCAGTTCGCGTCCGCCGCGGCCGACCGTGTCGACGGCCTGCGCCGTCGCGGCGTCAATGCGGTAGTCCTCGACCTCGCCCGACGGTGACCGCAGCGGGGTGAGCAGCAGCGTGGTGCCGGGCAGCGCGTCGAACAGGGTGCGGACCACCGCCTCGGCCGCGTCCGCGGCGCCCGCCACGGCGGGCTCCGGCCAGGCGGCGAAGGCGCGCAGCCGGCCCGCGCACAGCCGGGCCGCCCCGCGCAACAGCTCCCGGACGTCCGGGAGGAACGGGCCAGGGCGGTCGCGCAGCACACCGATGACGGCGTCCGCCGCGTCCCCGTTGAGCACGGGCAGCCAGGCGCGGGTGAGCCACGGTCCGGCCGGGCCCCCGATCGGCAGGTACCGCTTGCTGTCCTCGGCGAGGTCCTCCAGCCACAGTGCCTCGCGGGTGTCGAGGGCGTGCCCCGCGGCCACCCCGCTGACCGGGGGCACGTGCCGCCACAGGTCGGCGAACACGTCGTCGATGCCGGCGTGGCCGATCAGCTCCAACCCTCCGGCGGGCAGCCGCCGGTAGATCATCACCGCGGCGGCCCCCACGGGCAGGGCGAGATGGTCCAGCAGGCACCGGGCGAGGTCCCGCGGGGTGCCGACACGGACGAGGGCCCGGCCCAGCACGGCGAGCACGTCCGAGCCGCCGCTTCCGTCCGGGACGTCCGTCCCGGTCTCGGCGGCTGCGGGCCCCGCGTCGGCGGCTGCGGACCCCGCGTCGGAGGGTGCGGGCCCCGCGTCGGAGGGTGCGGGCCGTGCGGAGGAGGGCGCGGCGCCCGCGGGCGCGGGGGACGGGGTGGCCGGCTCGGCGCCGGCGTGGTCCGGCCGGGAACGAAGGGCGCCGAGCGTGATCCAGCACTCCTCCATGAGCGTGCGGTTCGCGGCCTTGGACCGCGCCAGCAGCTCCTCGTACGCGGCCTCCGCGGCGCAGCCGGTCAGCGCCATCAGCGCTCCCTTGGCCCGCTCCAGCACGGCCGAGGCCGCCGCCTGGTCCTGGAGCCGGTCGAGCTCGGCCCGCTGCCTTGCCACCACCTTGGCCAGCGCCGCCATGTCGGGGACGGTGCCGGACTCCGCGGGAACGGCGGGCTCGCTGGTCACGCGTCGAGCATCGCACATAGCGGCCGGTCCGATCACCGGATTGCCGGCCCTGATTCACACGCGACCCGGCGCGTGGTGAGCGCGGCCGGGAGGTCTCACCGGTGTCCGGCACGCTCCACGAGTGCCTCCGTCACCGCGCGGACGCTGCGGGCGATGTGCTGGAGTTGCAGCAGTTCGGCGGCGTACAGCTTGATCGTGTGCTCGATGACCGACTCGGGCATGCCCAACCGGGGCAGTTCGGTGCGCGCGGTCTGCAGGGCGGTGCGGGCCACCCGGATCTCCTGCTCGACCTGTATCCGCGCATGGCGGGCGAGCAGCACCGGGTGGCGGATCAGCGCGGGGTAGCTGCCGTAGCGCGCCGGGACCAGTTCGCGCAGCCACTTGGCCGCGGAGCGTTCCCAGTCGTAGCTGCCGGGGGTCTTGACCTGGCGGGGCCAGTCCGGGCTGAGGCGCGTGGTCGTCGGGGGCATGGTCATCGCTTCCGGGTGTGCGGCGTCGTTGAGGGGTGGTACGACGAGGTGAGCGGCCCCGGCCTAGGGGATGACAGGGGCCGCCGCGGGCGTTCGCGCAGGCGATGCCCGACCCGGCACCCCGTGTGCCGACGCCGGTGGGAGACGGCGGCTCGGGATGCCCGTGCAGGGTGTGGCACGTACCGGGGTTGGGCCGGGCCGTGATCCGTGAGCAGTATTTATATATGCCGTTCGGTTGGCAAGGAGTATGTAAACATTCACGCCCGCTTGCATTGCCTGCCCGCAGACGTCGATCATCCGATGCCAAGTCGGCCGTGGAGGAGCGGTGGTGAGCCGGTCAGTCCCGGAGGAAGAAGTGGTGCTGGTCGGCGATCTGCTCGTACTCCTCCAGCCGGGCGTGGGTCCGTTCCGGGTCGGCGTCGGTCATGGCCTGGAGCAGGGCCGCGCACATCACGCCGGGCGCGGCGTAGGAGTCGAAGACCAGGCGGGACCCGGTCCCGGTGGCGAAGGTGACGTCGGCCTCGTCGGCCACCGGCCCGAGCGCCAGGTCGGTGATCACGGCCACCTTGAGCCCGGCGTCGCGGGCGACCCGGACGGCGGCCAGGGTCTCGTGGGCGTGCCGGGGCATGGAGAAGGCCAGCACCCAGGTACCGCCGGCCTCCCGGGCCTGCAACAGCGCGTCGAAGGCGACGCTGCCGCCGCGGGTCACCAGCCGCACGTCCGGATGGATGCGCCGCGCCGCGTAGGCGAAGTACTCGGCGAGCGACCCCGAGATGCGCAGGCCGAGCACGGTCAGCGGGGTCGAGCGCGACAACTCGCGGCCGGTGTCGATCACGAGGCCGGGGTCGGCGAAGTCCCGGCGCAGGTTCTCCAGGTTCCCGATCTCCGCGTCGACGGCCGCCTGGAGCTCGTTGCTGCGGTCCTGCACAGCCGTGCCCGGCCCGCCCGCCAGCGTCCGCAGCGCGATGGACTGGAGCCTCTCGCGCAGCGCCGGGTAACCACTGAAGCCGACCGCCGCGGCGAACCGCGTCACCGACGGCTGGCTGACGCCGACCCGGTCGGCGAGCTCCGTGATCGACATGAACGCCGCCTCGGTGATGTTCTCGATCAGGTACTGGGCGATGCGGCGCTGCCCGGGAGACAGATGGGGCCCATCGAAGATCGTTCTGAGCTGGGACGCGGGGGCGGCCTCCGCCCGTGGAGCCGTCTTTCCCGAGGTGATCGCGGACGCCTGTGCGCGTGCCTGCTGCGGCGATGGCACCGAGGCGCCTCCTTTGTCTCCCACAGAGGCCCAACATAGTCCAACGCGGCAGGGGCGCCGGTCGCGCCGGACGGGCGGGACCGGGCGGGCTCAGGCAGCGCGGGTGCGGGGCGGCAGGGCCGACCGCGGCACGATCAGGTCCGCGCGGGACCGGGTCGCCGCGACCAGGTCCGCGTTGCGCTGGTCGGTGCCCAGGACCCAGGCCACCGCCTCCTGGCGCGACTTGCCGAACTCCTCGTGGCGGGCGACCAGGCGGCGCACGCGCTCCGGCTCTTCGAGTTCGCAGAACCAGACCTCGTCAAGACGGGGCCGCACCCGCGCCCAGAGTCCGGTGTCCAGCAGCAGGTAGTTGCCCTCCGTCACCACCAGCCGGGCCGACGGCGGTACCGGGACGGTGCCGGCGACGGGCTGCTCCAGGACGCGGTCGAAGCCGGGCGCGTACACCGTCTCGTCCGGCTCCTCGCGCAGCCGGCGCAGCAGCGCCGCGTACCCCGCCGCGTCGAAGGTGTCCGGAGCGCCCTTGCGGTCCCGGCGGCCGAGCCGGTCCAGTTCGACGTCGGCGAGGTGGAAGCCGTCCATCGGGACGTGCGCCACCCACGGCTCCCCGTCCCCGTCTCCGTTCAGTGCCCGCACCAGGTGCTCGGCCAGGGTCGACTTGCCCGCGCCGGGGCTGCCCGCGACACCGAGGATCGCCCGTTGTCCGGCACGGGGGATGGCTCGGGCACGGGCGAGGAGGTCGTCGAAGGCCTGCGGCACACGGCACAGTGTGTCACCCGGTCGGCGGGGACGGATCCCGGCACCGGGGGGAGGACGCGCCCGCGCAACCGGCGTACGCCCGCCGCCGGGAGCACGATGGCCGCGGGACCGGCGACCGTTCGCCGCGACCGAACGCCGGATGTGGCATCGGCCGGATGTGGCACTCGACACCCTCTCAATGCCGCGATGCGGGGAAAGGTGCCTTTATGACACAGCTCGGTCTGCCCGAAGACATCACCGTCTGCCTCTTCGACCTCGACGGGGTGGTCACCAAGACGGCCGTGGTGCACGCGGCCGCCTGGAAGGAGACGTTCGACGCCTTCCTGCGCGAGCGGGAGGGCGCCGGCTTCCGGCCCTTCGACCAGGTCGCCGACTACGACGAGTACGTCGACGGCCGCCCCCGCGCCGACGGGGTGCGCACCTTCCTCGCCTCCCGCGGCATCGAACTGCCCGAGGGAAGCCCCGACGACCCGCCGGACGCCCCGACGGTCAACGGGGTCGGCAACCGCAAGAACGAACTCCTCCTGGAGAAAATCCGTACCGAGGGTGTGGAGGCGTACGAGGGCACCCTGCGCTACATCGGGGCCGTCCGGGCCGAGGGCCTGCGGACCGCGATCGTCTCCTCCAGCGCCAACACCCGGGACGTCCTGCACTCCATCGACGCCGAACGCCTCTTCGACGTCCGCATCGACGGAGTGGTCGCCCGCGAACGCGCGCTGCCCGGCAAGCCCCGGCCCGACACGTTCCTGGCCGCCGCCCGCGACCTCGGCGTCGACGCCGGGCGGGCCGCCGTCTTCGAGGACGCGCTGGCAGGCATGGAGGCGGGCCGCTCGGGCCGCTTCGGATACGTCGTCGGCGTCGACCGCGTGGGTCAGCGCGACGCGCTGTACGCGCACGGCGCCGACGTGGTCGTCAAGGACCTCGCCGAACTTCTCGGCGCGGGAGGAGGAACCGAGTGATCACCCACCGTTCGTACGCCGTCGAGCCGTGGTCCGTTCGCGAGACGGAACTCAGCCTCGACGTCCTCGCCCAGAGCGAGTCCGTCTTCGCGCTGTCCAACGGGCACATCGGCTGGCGCGGCAACCTCGACGAGGGCGAACCGCACGGACTGCCCGGCTCCTACCTCAACGGCGTGTACGAGGTGCACCCGCTGCCGTACGCGGAGGCCGGCTACGGCTACCCCGAGTCGGGCCAGACGGTCATCAACATCACCAACGGCAAGGTGCTGCGGCTGCTCGTCGACGACGAGCCGTTCGACCTGCGTTACGGCCGGCTGGTCTCCCACGAGCGCACCGTCGACCTGCGCCGCGGGGTGATGGAGCGGACCTGCGAGTGGATCTCCCCGGCCGGCACGACGGTCCGGGTGCGCTCCACCCGCCTGGTCTCCCTCACCCAGCGGTCGATCGCCGCGGTCGCCTACGAGGTGGAGCCCGTCGGCTCCCAGGCGCGCGTGGTCATCCAGTCGGAGCTGGTGGCCAACGAGCAGATGCCCCAGTCCGACGGCGACCCCCGGGCGGCGATGGCCCTGGAGTCCCCGCTGGAGCCGGAGGACGACTTCGCCTCCGGCAAACGGCTGCGGCTGGTCCACCGCACCCGGCACAGCGGCCTGCGGGTGGCCGTGGCCGCCGACCACGTGATCTCCGGACCCGAGCACACCACGACCGACAGCGAGAGCCATCCCCACCTGGCCCGGCTGACGGTCGCCTCCGTCCTCGAACCGGGACAGCGGCTGAGGGTGGAGAAGTTCGTCGCGCACGGCTGGTCCGGCGCCCGCTCCCTGCCGGCGATGAGCGACCAGGTCGACGCGGCCCTGGCGGCCGCCGCGCACGGCGGCTGGACCGGCCTGGTCGATGAACAGCGGGCGTACCTCGACGACTTCTGGTCCCGTGCCGACGTCGAGGTGGACGGCGACGAGGAGATCCAGCAGGCCGTGCGCTTCGCCCTCTTCCACGTCCTCCAGGCCGGCGCCCGCGCCGAGGAACGGGCGATCGCGGCCAAGGGGCTGACCGGCTCCGGCTACGACGGGCACGCCTTCTGGGACACCGAGATGTTCGTGCTCCCCGTGCTGACCTACACCTCGCCCGACGCCGTGACCGAGGCGCTGCGCTGGCGGCAGAACACCCTGCCCGCCGCCCGGGAGCGCGCCGCCCAGCTGGGCCTGCGCGGCGCCGCCTTCCCCTGGCGGACCATCGAGGGCCAGGAGGGGTCGGCGTACTGGCCCGCCGGCACCGCCGCTTTCCACGTGAACGCCGCCATCGCGCACGCCGTGGTGCGCTACGTCGCGACGACGGGCGACGAGGACTTCGAACGCGACACCGGAGTGGAACTGCTGGTGGAGACGGCCCGGCTGTGGCGCTCGCTGGGCCACCACGACCACCACGGCACCTTCCACATCGACGGCGTCACCGGCCCCGACGAGTACAGCGCGATCGCCGACGACAACACGTACACCAATCTGATGGCCCGGGCGAACCTGCTGGCCGCGGCCGACGTCGTCGAACGCCATCCGAAGGAGGCGGAGCAGCTCGGCGCCGACGACGAGGAGAGCGCCACCTGGCGGGAAGCGGCCGAGGCGATGAACATCCCGTACAACGCCGAGCTGGGCGTGCACGAGCAGCATGCCGGGTTCACCCGCTACCAGCGCTGGGACTTCGCCGGCACCCGCGCCGACCAGTACCCGCTGCTGCTGCACTTCCCCTACTTCGACCTGTATCGCAAGCAGGTGATCAAGCAGGCCGACCTGGTGCTGGCGATGTACACCTGCGGCAGCGAGTTCGACGACGAGCACATCGCCCGCAACTTCGCCTACTACGAGCCGCTGACCGTACGGGACTCCTCACTGTCGGCCTGCGTGCAGGCCGTCATCGCCGCCCAGGCGGGCCATCTGCGCCTGGCCTACGACTACGCGGCCGAGGCCGCCCTCATGGATCTGGAGGACCTGGAGCACAACACTCGCGACGGGCTGCACATCGCCTCTCTGGCCGGTACCTGGCAGGCGCTGGTGGTCGGGTTCGGCGGCACCCGCCGAACCGGTGAGGAGCTGTGGTTCTCGCCGCGGCTGCCGGAGAAGTTCAGCCGCCTCGCCTTCACACTCCAGTTCCGCGGCCGTCGGCTGCGCGTGGAGGTCACCCAGCAGAGCGTCACGTACTCGCTGCTCGACGGGCCGACCATGACGATCCGTCACCACGGCACCCCGGTCACGCTCCGCCCGGGAGCCGCCACGGCCCGCCCGGTCCCACCGCCGAAGCACCTGCCGGCCCCGGAACAGCCCCCGCACCGCAAGCCCAATGCCCGCTGATGCCTGCGTTCCTCGTCGTACGGGAGGCCGTAGGGCTACGGGACGATGTGCACCAGCAGGCCCAGCAGGTCGCCCGTGGCGTCGGCGGCGCCCAGGGCGGGCAGCGCACCGAGGGCGAGGACGGCCACCGCGACCGAGCGCAGGTGCGGCGGCGGGGCGGACTGGAGCGCCGCGATACGGCGGGTGACGGCGCGATCGGTGAAGCCCAGCGCGCACGAAGGCTCCGCCCGTCCGGCCGTGAGCGCCGCGCGGGCGAGCGCGCGGGCGGTGGTGGTGCGGTCGCCGACCGCCGCGGCGGCCCGTTCGTCCGCCCAGCGCTCGACGAGGAAGGCCACCTGGTCGCGCACCGGCCCGAGCAGTGGGTTGGCCGCGAAGGCCAGCGTGGCCGCCGTCACCAGCAGCGCGTGCCGGTGCGCCAGATGGGCGCGTTCGTGGGCGAGCAGCACCCGGCGCTCGACCGGCTCCAGCGCACCGAGCATCGCCGCGGTGACCAGGATCCGGCCCGGTGAGCCGGGGATGGCGAAGGCCCGCGGCACGGGCGAGGCGGCGACGATGAGTTCGGTGTCCCCCGGCTGCCCCTCGCACAGCCGCCGCAGCCTGCGGCGCGTGGCGTACTCGGCGCGGACGGCCCGCCACAGCCGGTGGGCGATCAGCGCGAGGGCCGGGCAGGCGGCGATCCCGATCGCCTCGGGTACCGGGTCCGGGATCGCGTGGCCGGCCTCCCTGGCCTCGGCGACGACCGGCGGGGCGTCGTTGAGGAGGGTGGCTGACAGCAGTACGAGGGACCACACGGTGGCGGCGGCCGTCACCGCGGCGGCGGCGGTCAGCACGCGCGCGGCCAGGGCGGGGGCCACCCGCCGGCCGACCGCGGGACTGATCGCGGCGAGCAGCGCGGACAGCGCCAGCGGGGTGTAGACGTCGACCGTCACGCGGCCCCTCCGGTGAGCAGTTCGCGCAGGGCCCGCTCCTCCTCGGGGCTCAGCCCGGTCACGAACTGCTGGAGGGCGGCGATCGGGTCGGGGCCGCGGTCCAGGGCGTCGTGCATCGCCTGGGCGGTCAGCTCGGCCGCGTTCTTGGCCGGCCGGTAGGCACCCCGCCGTCCGTCCACCTCGCGCAGCACCAGGCCCTTGTCGTACAGCCGCTTGAGGATGGTGTGCACGGTGTTGTAGGCCAGGCCGCCGCCGATCTCCAGCTGGATCTCGGCAGGGGTGAGCGGGTGCTCCGTGGACCACAAGGCCGCCAGGACCTCGCTCTCCAACTCGCCCGAACTGCGCCGTTCCACCCTGCCGTGAGGCCCTCTGCCAGCCATGCCCTCAACCTTACAGCGCGTAGGGGGTCAGGCGTCCGGCGGCGTCCCGCCCGGCGCGTGGGCGCGGCGCGGGTTAGTTTGTCCGTGTTTTCCCTGACGTCGTACCTGTTTTCCCTGACGTCTTACTTGTTTCCCTGACGTCCTACCTGGTTCCTGCTTACCTGGTTCCCGCGCCGGCGGCGCGGAACGCGGGGAGTCCGAAACCCCGCGGTGCGGGGGTGAGGGGTGGAGATGGCCGACAGTTCGCACGCCATACTCGCCGGGACGCGGCGAGCGGGACCGGGATCCGGCTCCGCCCGCGCCCGCCGGGCCCGCGGCGACGTCCTCGTGGCGGCGGTGGCCGCCGCCTTCACCCTCGCCCAACTCCTCCTGGTCCGGCCCGGCATGGGCCTCGGCTGGGACGAGTCCATCTACGTCAGCCAGGTCAGCGGACACGCACCGGCCGCCTACTTCAGCGCCCCGCGCGCACGCGGCGTCTCGCTGCTCGTCGCGCCGGTCGCCTCCTGGTCGCCGTCCACCACGCTGCTGCGCGTCTACCTCGCGGTGCTCTCCGGGCTCGCCCTGTACCTGGCCCTGCGCGTGTGGCGGCACACGTTCCGCTCCGGTGTCCTGGCGCTGGCCGGCGCCCTGTTCGCCTCCCTGTGGGTGACCCTGTTCTACGGTCCGCAGGCCATGCCCAACTACTGGGTGGCCATCGGCGCCCTCGCCTGCGCGGGCTGCTGCCTGCGGGTCCGGACCGCCCGGCGGGACCGCGCCGCACTGTGGGGCCTGGCAGGGGGCGCCGCCCTCATGGCGTTGATGCGCCCCATGGACGCCGTCTGGGTGGTCCTGCCCCTGCTCGCCCTCGCCCTGCTGGAGCGGCGCTGGAAGCCGCTCGCCGCGCTGCTCGCCGGACTGGTCGCCGGGTCCGCCGAATGGGTGATCGAGGCGTACGTCGCCTACGGGGGCCTGTTCCAGCGGCTGTCCGACGGCTCCGCCGTGCAGGGCGGCCTGGGCTGGCACTTCGCCGTGGCCGACCAGCTGCGCAGCCTGGGCGGGCGCGCCCTGTGCCGGCCGTGCACCGGCGCGCAGCCGAACCCGGTCGTCACCGCCTGGTGGTACGTCCTGCCCCTGCTCGCCCTGCTGGGCCTCGCCCTCGCCGTGCGCGCCCGGCGGACCCCGCCCACGCTGGTCGCGCTGGCCTGCGCGGCCACGGCCGCCTTCCCGTACCTGTTCATGATCGGATATGCGGCGCCGCGTTTCCTGCTGCCCGCCTACGCCCTGCTCGCGATCCCGGCCGCCGACGCCCTCGTCCAGTTCCTCAGGGCGCCGAACGGCAAGTGGCGGCCCCTCGCCGTGTCCCTGGCCGCCCTCGGCCTCGCCGGACACCTGGCGGTGCAGTACGCCGTCCTGGCCCACACCGTCCACCGCACCACCACCGACCGCCGCGCCTGGTCCGGCACCGCCGCCACGCTGCACCGCCTCGGAGTGCGGCCGCCCTGTCTGCTCACCGGTGAGGAGGCCATCCCGATCGCCTTCTACACCGGCTGCGGTTCGGCCGCGACCGCGGGCCCCAACACCAACAGCACCCCGGCGGCCATCGACCAGGCCGCACGGCGCCTGCCGGTCGCCGCCCTCACCACCGCCGACGGCACCCCGCCCGCGTACGCCCGCACCTGGCCCTCCCACCGCTTCGGCGACCTGCGCCTGTACGTCGCGCCCCAGGCGCGCAAGGCCACCGGCCCCTGACGCCGGGGGTTCCGCAACCGTCACCAACGCGCGCGTAGTTCGCCGCCGGCGCCGCCCACCACGCACTGGCCGCCGGCCTCGGGGCGGGCGCGGTCGAGCTGCGGTTCCTGATGCGGTGCGGCCCTTCCGCGGGCCGCACCGCGAGCGCGCTCGCCGTGTGGCGCCTGATCGTTGTACTCGCCGTGGCCTGCCCGGGCGTCCTGTGGATCCCCCACTTCTGGATCCCCCACTTCTCCGTCATGGCCGCGGCCATCGTCCTCGTCGCCGCAGTGCCGGTGACGGCGGTGGTGCGGGGCCCGCTGCGCTCGCGGTGCCGGCCCATGGTCGTGGCGGTGCTGAGCGACATCGGGACCGTGCGCAGCCGGCTACGGCGGGCCGCCGGCCCGTGGGGCGGCCCGCTCGCCTTCGCCTGGCGGGGCGTGCAGCGCCGTGCGGCCACCACGTGCACCCCCCGCGCCGAACCGGCCGGCGGCCGGCGAGATACCCCCGTCGCCGACGAGAACGTCTTCGGTCGGTCTGTTCGGCGAGGATCCGTCCGGCGCGGTCTCGTGGACCAGCAGTTGTTCGGTCGCCCGGCGCCGGTGTGGCCGAGCCGTTGCCCGGTGGACGGCTCGTGGCTGCAGTTCGCCGCCGGGGGCGCCGCCGGGCCCCCGGGTCCGTCGTCGGCCGGTCGCGGCGGTGGGCTCGTGTCGAGGGGTGCGCCGGAGCCCTCGTGGTGCGGGCCGTGGCGCCGGGGCGTCACACAGGGCGTGACCGACCTCGACCGCCGGGACCCCGGCCCGCGGGGTCCTCCACCGGCCCTCCGGCTCTCGCCGTCAACTCGGACACGAGGCCGGCGGGCAGCCACCAGGTGGCCGCGCACAGGCACACCCCGAGCCAGCCCGCGGCGAACAGCCAGCCGCCGATCACGTCGGTGAACCAGTGCACCCCGAGATACACCCGGGTCAGCCCCACCAGCGCGCCCCAGCAGCCGACGAGGAGGCAGAACGCCCTGCGGCCGCGCGGGGCACGCACGGCTGTCGCCAGGATCAGCAGTCCGGCGGTCAGCGCGGAGGTGGTGGTGTGCCCGGACGGGAACGACCATGCCGAGGCGTGGGCCGCCCAGTCCTGCCGGGGCGGACGCGGCCGGGAGATCAGCTCCATCACGCCGTAGCGCAGGGCCTGGCCCGCCGCCAGGCAGCCGAGGCCGAGAGCGGCCGCGACCGCACGCTGCCGGGCCGTGCGGCCGACGGCGAGTCCGGCCAGCGCGACGAGCAGGTACGGGATGACCCCCGTCCCCGTGGCGGTGAGCCCGCGGGCCACCGCCACGGCCACCGCCGGGCGGTGATCCAGGGACCAGGAGAGCAGGGTGTCGTCCACGGACAGGGGGGTGCCATGGCCGCCGACTACCAGGCCGAGCACGGCGAACGCGGTCCAGGCGCCGAGCCCCGCGCTGCCCGCGAGGTCGGCGGTGTCCCGGGGCCTCATGACACCAGCAACGGCCGCAGCCGCGTCGCGGCCAGGCGCCGGGCGAGTATGTCCGGCCGGCGCAGCAGCGCCTTCATCACGACGTAGGCCACCAGGGCGCCGGTCAGGAGCCCGGCAGCCACGTCGTGCGGATAGTGGGCGCCGACCCAGACCCGCGAGGCGGCCATCGCGACGGCGGCCACGCAGGCGATCGCGCCGAGCCGGCGCGAGACGAGGAGCAGCGCCACCGCGGCCGCGGCGGCGATCGCCGCGTGGTTGCTGGGGAAGGACCAGTCGGTGCGGGCCGGACAGGCCTCCAGGGTGACCACGTGCAGCGTGCGGCACGGGCGCACCTCGCGCACGAGCAGCTTCACCAGCGAGTTGACGGCGTAGGCGAGCACCACGACGAGTGGCACCGCCAGAGCCGTGACCGCCGCCCCGGCGTCCACCCGGCGCGAGCGCCACCAGACCGCGAGCATCAGCACGGCGAACACGGCCAGGCCGTAGGCCGACCACACCGTCACCATGTCGTCCCACCACACGGGGGAGCGGCGGGCCAGGTCCACCACGTCCGAGTACAGGGGGCCGTCGATGGACGAGCCCGACAGGGCGAGGATCATCCGCGCGCCTCCTTGGCCTTCGCGGCCCGGCGCGAGCGCAGGACCTCCGGGACGAGCGGGATCAGCGACACGAGCACGATGAGTCCGATCACGGGGAGCAGGTACTTGTCGATGTTCGGGACGGAGGAGCCGAGCGCGTACCCCGCGAGGGTGAGGCCGACGCTCCAGACGAGACCGCCGACGACCTGCCACAGGGTGAACGTGCGGATCGGCACGCCCAGGGCACCGGCCATCGGGTTGAGTACCGTACGCACCACCGGCACGAAACGGGCCAGCACGATCGCCTTAGCGAACCCGTACCGCTCCAGGAGTTCCTCGGCGCGACCGGCGCCCTCGTGCAGGCGCGGGGAGCGGCTGCGGGCGAGCAGGGCGCCGCCCGCCCTGCGGCCCAGCAGGAAGCCGCACTGAGAGCCGGCGAGCGCGCCGACGACGGCCGCGACCAGCAACGGGGCCAGCGACAGCTTCACACCCCGGTCGGCCGTGCCGGTGCACAGCAGGCCCGCGGTGAACAGCAGCGAGTCGCCGGGCAGGAAGAAGCCGATCAGGAGCCCCGTCTCGGCGAACATCACCACGCCGACGCCGAGCACGCCGAAGGCGGCCAGCAGCGACTGCGCGTCCAGCACGTTGACAGCGAGCTGCGACGACAGGTGCGGGAGTGCGATCATCGTCGCGGGCCCTTTCCGTCGGGTCGGCGGGTGCGCGGTCGAGGGCACCGGCCGAGTGACTACAAATCTGTAGACGGTCTACGTCAATGTAGACGATGGAGACCCCTGAGGCGTTCCCATGGTCGCCCGAACGAGTGAACCGGGTCGCCCGGCCGGACCCCGCATGCGGTTCCCGCGTGCGAGAACGGCTGTGACCGAGGACTCCCGTGCGCACGCCGACCTTTACCGGTCCATTGCCGCTTCATGACCATTCGACTACACGCCTGTAGTCATGATGGATCACGAAGTTAGGCATGCCTTCGCTAACCCGGTCCCGGAGTGGCCGGGGCGGTGTGCCAGGGAGGGCCGTACGGCATGTGGGACGACGCGTTTCCGAGTTTCCTGATCGGACTGCGAGAGGGACTCGAAGGCGGACTGATCGTCTCCATCCTCGTCGCCACCCTGGTCCGGGCCGGAGCCAAGTCCCGGCTGCCGCAGGTGTGGACCGGCGTCCTCGCGGCCATCGCGCTCGCGATGAGCTTCGGCGCGGTGCTCACCTTCACGGCGGCCTCGCTGTCCGCGACCGCGCAGGAGGCGTTCGGCGGCGCCCTCAGCGTCGTGGCCGTCGCGTTCGTCACCGCCATGGTGTTCTGGATGCGCCGCTCGGCCCGCAGCCTCTCCGGTGAGATCAAGGAGAAGGTGACCGGCGCGCTCGGCATGGGCGCGGGCGTGCTGATCCTCACCTCCTTCCTCGCGGTGGGCCGCGAGGGCCTGGAGACGGCCCTGTTCCTGTGGACCACCGCCCGCGCGGCCGGGGAGTCCGTGGGACCGCTGACGGGCGCCGGGATCGGTCTGGTCCTGGCGGCCGGCCTGTGCTGGGGCCTGTACCGCAGGGTGCTGAAGATCAACCTCACCAAGTTCTTCACCGCCACCGGCGCCGTACTGATCGTGATCGCGGCCGGCGTCCTCGGCTACGGCCTGCGCGACCTCCAGGAGGGCGGAGTCCTCCCCGGCAAGGCGGCGTACGCGGTCGACCTCGGCGGCACCGTCGACGCGGGCTCCTGGTACAGCACCCTCGTCCAGGGCGTCTTCAACCTCACCCCGACGATGACCTGGCTCCAGGTCCTCGGCTACGCCGGCTACCTCGCCGTGGTGATGACCCTGTTCGTCCGGGGCGTACGCGCCACGAAACCGGCGCCCGCCACGGCGCCGACCGGCACGACGACCGCTGCTGTACCGGAGGCTCCGCGGGGCGCCGGCGCCGCGAGCACGCCTCGGCCGGCCGCCGCGAGCGAGCCGCGCGCCGCGGCCGGGACCGGAGCCCCGGACGACAGCCCTGCCGGGTTGGCGTCCGAGGCCGGGCCGACTGCCGCCGCGGCGGCCGAGGGCGGGGACCGAGCCGCCGCCGGGCCGGACGTGGGTGCCGCCACTGCGGCGACGACAGCGGCGGCGAGCGGAACTACCGCCGCGTCCCACGCCGAGACTTCCGCCGCGTCCCGGGTCGAGACTTCCGTCGCCTCCCGCGCCGAGCCCCCCGCACTCTCCAGGGCCGACACCCCGTCCGCTGGTGGCGGCGCCGGTGGGGTGTGGGCCGAGGGGGCCGACCCGTCGCGCAGGCCCGAGCGCGGCGTCAGCGAGACACCGGACGAATCGCACGCGCACGCTGCCGTCGCCCGCCGGAGGCGTCCCGTCTGGGTCGTGCCCGTGGCCGTCGTCGCGGTGCCCGCGGTCGTCGCCGGACTCGTGGTGGCCCTGGGACGGCCCAAGCCCGCCGGAGCCCAGACCGTCGCCGTGTCGGAGACCGAGTGCGGCAAGGGCTTCACCGCGCCCGAGCCGGGACGCCGGACGTTCCAGATGCAGAACACCGGGTCGAAGACCTCCGAGGTGTACCTGATAGACCCGGCCACCAACGCGGTCTACGGCGAGATCGAGGGCCTGGCCCCCGGCACCACCCGCGACCTGGTCGCCACCGTCGCGGGCGGCAGCTACGCCTGGCGCTGCGTGCCCACCGGCGGCACGGCCGTCACCTCCAAGGCCGTCCGGGTCGGCGGCGGGGCAGGGGCCACGGCGGTCGTCCCGGTGTCCGAGCAGGACCTCGCCACCCCGCTCAAGGAGTACAGGCAGTACGTCGAACAGGGTCTGGGCACGCTCGTCGCCCAGACAGGCCGGCTGAACGCCGACATCCAGGGCGGTGACCTCGACGCGGCCCGCACCGACTGGCTGACCGCCCATCGCACCTACTCCTCCCTCGGCGCCGCCTACGGCACCTTCGAGGACTTCGACAAGAAGATCAACGGCCGGCCCGACGGCTTGCCCGGCGGAGTGGACGACAAGGACTTCACCGGCTTCCACCGCATCGAGTACGGCCTGTGGCACGGCCAGAGCGCGGACCGGCTGAAGGCTCCCGCCCAGAAACTCGCCGCCGACGCCGCCGGCCTGCGCAAGGCCTTCCCCACGCAGGCCTTCGACCCCGGTGACCTGCCGCTGCGCGCCCACGAGATCCTCGAGAACACCCTCCAGTTCGAACTCACCGGCCAGGCCGACCAGGGCAGCGGCACCGAGCTGGCCACGGCCGACGCCAACCTCGCCGGCACCCGCGAACTGCTCACCGTGCTGAGGCCGCTGCTCACCTCCCGCGCCCCGCACCTGCTGCCCACCGTCGACGCGGACACCGCCCGGCTGGGGAAGCTGCTCGACGCGGCCCACCACGGGAACGCCTGGACCCCCGTGAACCGGCTCGACGCGATCACCCGGGCCCGCCTCGACGGGGCCACCGGACAGCTCCTGGAGGACCTCGCGCCCGTACCGGACCTGCTGGAGATCCGGAAGTCCGCCTGATGACCGCACCGCGCGCCGTGACACCCGAGACCGTACGCACCGAAGGGAACAGCTCCATGCCGTCCGCCGAAACGTCCGCACCCGAGGGTGGCTGCCCCGCCGGCCACGGGCGCCGCACCTTCGTCAAGACGGCCCTGGGCGCCGGTGCCGCCGGCGCGGTCCTGGCGGGTGGCGGCTTCACCCTCGCCCGGAGCAGCGCGGGCCAGGCGCACGCCGCGGACGGCACCGGCGCGGCGGCGGTCCCGTTCCACGGCGTCCACCAGGCGGGCGTCCTCACACCCGCCCCCGCGGCCGCCGCCTTCGTCTCCTTCGACGTCATCGCCGAGAACCGCGAGGAACTCGCCGGACTGCTGCGGACCATCACCGAGCGGGCCCGCTTCCTCACCGCCGGCGGCACCCCCACCGACCTGGGCGTCGGCGCCCCGCCCTCCGACAGCGGCATCCTCGGTCCCGAGATCCCCGCCGACGCCCTCACCGTCACCGTCGGCGTCGGTGCCTCCCTCTTCGACGAACGCTTCGGGCTGGCCAAGGCGATACCGCGCCGGCTCACCCCCATGCGGACCTTCCCCAACGACAACCTGAACCCCGCCGAGTGCCACGGAGACCTGTCCCTCCAGATCTGCGCCGACCGCCAGGACACGGTGCTGCACGCACTGCGCGACATCGCCCGGCACACCCGGGGCGCCCTGCAGATCAAGTGGCGCGTCGACGGTTTCCAGAACGGCCCGCGCCCCACCGGCGCCCAGCGCAACCTGCTCGGCTTCAAGGACGGCATCGCCAACCCGGATGTCGCCTCCGCCCGGGAGATGAGCCGCCTGGTCTGGGTGGGCGACGGGCAGGGCGAGCCGGCCTGGGCGGCCGGCGGCAGCTACCAGGTGATCCGGATCATCCGCATGCTGGTGGAGTTCTGGGACCGGGTGTCGCTGACCGAGCAGGAGAAGATGTTCGGCCGCCGCAAGGACACGGGCGCCCCGCTGGACGGCGCCAAGGAGACCGACGTCCCTCACTACGCCAAGGACCCCAAGGGCACGGCGATCCCGCTGGACTCCCACATCCGGCTGGCCAACCCGCGCACCGCCGCCACCGACGCCTCCCGCATCCTGCGCCGCGGTTACAACTACGACCGCGGAGTCGACAACGTCGGCAACCTCGACATGGGCCTGGTCTTCTGCTGCTACCAGCAGGACGTCGTCCGCCAGTTCGAGGCCACGCAGACCCGGCTGATCGACGAGCCCCTCGTCGACTACATCTCCCCGACCGGCGGCGGCTACTTCTTCGCCCTGCCCGGCGTCCGTGACTCCTCCGACTGGCTCGGCCGCGGACTGCTGTCCGCCTGACGGACGCGGTCCCATCCCCTCCCACGAGGAACACGGGGACGCCGCGCCGCCGGACATGGACGACGCGGTGGGGGAGCGGACCTGCGACGACGTCCTCGACGAGGGCTGCTCCCCGCCGGAGAAGCCGCTGGGCGTCACCAAGTACGGCACGAGGGCTGCCGAAGAGCACGCGGGCGAGAGCCTCGGCCGGCTGCCGGCGCAGGAGCGGCCCGACGAGGGCGGCCCCGAGGGCGACGGGGTGGGCGACCTGCCCGGCGGCGAGGGCGGATCGGTCGGCCCCGAGGCGGGCGGGGACCGCGCCGGCCGCCCGGTCGCCCCGGACGAGGGCGCCCACGGCGACACCACCGAGGAGGAGGTCGCGGCCGACACGGGCGCCGACGCGGGGGCCGCCGGCGCCGAGGAGGCCGCCCCGTCCACATCGTCGACGACACGCTGCCGGACGACGGCACCCAGCCCTGACCCGGCCCCGGGGTCAGCCCCCGATCCGGTCGATCTGCCGCAGCTTGTTCGTCGCGTCCAGGGCGGCCACCTTGTAGGACTCCGCGAGCGTCGGGTAGTTGAACACCGCGTCGATCAGGTAGTCCACCGTGCCGCCGCAGCCCATCACCGTCTGCCCGATGTGGATGAGTTCGGTGGCGCCGGCGCCGAAGCAGTGCACCCCGAGCAGCGTGCGGTCCTCCGGCGAGACCAGCAGCTTCAGCATGCCGTGCGAGTCGCCGATGATCTGCCCGCGGGCCAGCTCCCGGTAGCGCGAGACGCCCACCTCGAACGGCACCCGGTCCTCGGTGAGCTGGTCCTCGGTCCGCCCGACGAAGCTGATCTCCGGGATCGTGTAGATGCCGATCGGCTGAAGGCCGCCCATCCTGCCGACCGGCTCCCCGCAGGCGTGGTACGCCGCCGCCCGCCCCTGTTCCATCGAGGTCGCCGCGAGCGCGGGGAAGCCGATCACGTCGCCGACCGCGTAGATGTGCGGCACCTGCGTGCGGTAGTGCTCGTCGACCGCGATCCGGCCGCGCGCGTCGGCGCTCAACCCGGCCTTCTCCAGGTCGAGTCCGTCGGTCAGGCCCTGCCGGCCCGCCGAGTACATCACCGCGTCGGCCGGTATCTTCTTGCCGCTCTCCAGCACGGTGAGCGTGCCGTTCTCGTGCCGCTCCACGGCGGCCACCGTCTCCCCGAAGCGGAAGGTGACGGCGAGGTCCCTCAGGTGATAGCGGAGCGACTCCACGATCTCGACGTCGCACATGTCGAGCATGCCCGGCCGCCGTTCGACGACGGTCACCCTGCTGCCGAGCGCGGCGAACATGGAGGCGTACTCCATCCCGATGACCCCGGCGCCGACGATGACCATCGACCGCGGCACCCGCTCCAGCGTGAGCACGTTGTCGGAGTCCATGATGGTGCGTCCGTCGAACTCCACGCTGTCCGGACGGGCCGGCCGCGTACCGGTCGCGATGACGATGTGTTCGGCCGTCAACAGCCTTTCCTCACCGGTCACTTCGCGCAGCGCGACGGTGTGCCCGTCGACGAAGCGGCCGGTCCCGGCGAGCAGGGCCACATGGTTGCGGGAGAGCTGGCTGCGGATGACGTCGACCTCGAGGCCCACCACGTGCTGGGTGCGTGCGGTCAGATCGGCGACGGTGATGTCCTCCTTCAGCCGGTAGCTCTGACCGTACAGATCACGCTGGGTGAGTCCGGTGAGGTAGAGCACCGCCTCGCGCAGGGTCTTGGAGGGAATGGTTCCGGTGTGGATCGAGACCCCGCCGACCATGTCGGGTCTGTCGACGACAGCGACCCGGCGGCCCAGCTTGGCCGCGGCGATGGCGGCCTTCTGGCCGCCCGGTCCGGATCCTATGACGATCATGTCGAAGTCGGGCACGCCCCGGAGTCTCGCAGAGCGACGCCCCCAGCGAAAGGGACGAACGAAAGGGACCGGAACGACAGGGCTCCGATCCCTTTCGCACGCACCCCGGAAGAGCTAGGGCAACAGCTTGTCCAGGGCGGCCGGGCCCTCCGTCTCGATCTTGCGCTTGGCCCACTCCAGGTTGCGCGGGGTGATGTCGCGGCCCGCGGCCAGCACCACGTCCTCGGGCGAGACGTCGGTGCCGGTACGGGCGTGGAGCACGTGGTCCGGGGTGCAGCGCTCCCCGGGCTCGCGGGATGCATCGGGTTGTGACGTCGACATGTGGCCTCCTCGGGTCCGGCTGGATCCCCGCCCGCGTCCGGAGTGCGGCCCTCGTGCAGCGGGAGCGGGACCTCCTCCCACGATTGCCCGTCGGACGGCACCCTGCATCCGGAGGACCGCTCCTAAGCTGGAGGAACCGCGACAGCCGCGAGTACCGGGCCGCGCGAGGGGGACAGCGAGGGGACAGGAGGCAGCCGCGATGGCCGACACCCGAAGCCGAGGGCCCGAGACGGGCACATCCCGCTACGTTCCGATCGCCGACCACGGCCTGATCGGCGACCTGCGCAGTGTCGCCCTCGTCGGCACCGACGGCACGATCGACTGGTACTGCTGCCCCGCCTTCGACGCCCCGAGCGTCTTCGCCGCGATCCTGGACGCCGAGCGCGGCGGCAGTTTCGAGCTCGCCGCGGCCGAGGCGGCGCGCACCAAGCAGTTCTACTTCCCCGACACCAACGTGCTGATCACCCGGTTCTTCACCGAGGACGGCGTCGGCGAGGTGCAGGACTTCATGCCGGTGGGCGGAGACCGGCAGGGATCCGCCGAGACCGAACGACACCGGCTCATCCGGCGCGTGCTGTGCGTGCGCGGCACCCTTCCGTTCCGCGCCCGGGTGGCTCCCCGCTTCAACTACGGCGCCGACCCTCACACGGTCCGGATGGAGGGCTGCACGGTCCTGTTCGAGTCGGCGACCCTGTCCCTCGCCCTGACGTCCACCGTGCCCCTGGAGAGCGACGGCACGGACCTGCGCGCGGACTTCAAGCTCGCCGAGGGCGAGTCCGCCGTCTTCGCGCTGGACCAGGTCGGCGGCGAGGTGGCCCCACGGCGGTGCGCCCACGC
Source organism: Streptomyces sp. NPDC001204 (assembly GCF_053598035.1). Taxonomy (NCBI): domain Bacteria; kingdom Bacillati; phylum Actinomycetota; class Actinomycetes; order Kitasatosporales; family Streptomycetaceae; genus Streptomyces; species Streptomyces sp. NPDC001204. Next base: position 228,331 of record NZ_JBSFJL010000010.1, read on the forward strand.
CGAGGCCGAGGAGCAGTTCTGCGCCACGGTCGCCTACTGGCGCCGCTGGCTCGCGCAGTCCCGATACCGCGGCCGCTGGCGCGAGATGGTCCACCGCTCCGCCCTCACCCTGAAACTGCTCACCTACGCCCCGACCGGCGCCATCGTCGCCGCGCCCACCACGAGCCTGCCCGAGCGGGTCGGCGGTGAGCGCAACTGGGACTACCGCTACGTCTGGGTGCGCGACGCCGCGTTCGCCGTCTACGCGCTGCTGCGGCTCGGCTTCGCCGGCGAGGCCGAGGCGTTCATGCGCTTCCTGACCCGGCACATCAGCCCCGGGGACGGCAAGGCGACCGGCCCGCTGCAGATCATGTACGGCATCGACGGCCGCAGCGAACTGCCCGAACGCGAACTCGGCCACCTGGAGGGACACCGGGGTTCCGCGCCCGTACGGGTCGGCAACGCCGCCGCCGACCAGCTCCAGCTCGACATCTACGGCGCCCTGATCGACTCGATCTACCTCTTCGACAAGTGGGCCCAGCCGATCTCCAGCGCCCAGTGGGACGACGTGTCCGCGCTGGTGGAATGGGTCTGCGAGAACTGGGACCAGCCCGACGAGGGGGTGTGGGAGACCCGGGGCGGCAGGCAGAACTTCCTGTACTCGCGCCTGATGTGCTGGGTGGCCGTCGAACGCGCCATGCGGCTGGCCAACCGCCGCGGCCTGCCCGCCGACCTGCCCCGCTGGCGGCAGAGCCGGGACGCGATCTACCGCCGCGTCATGGACCGCGGCTGGTCCGCCGAGCGGCAGGCCTTCGTCCAGTACGAGGACGGCGACGTACTGGACGCCGCCGTGCTGATGATGCCGCTGGCGAAGTTCATCGCGCCGACCGACCCCAAGTGGCTGTCCACCCTCGACGCGCTGACCGGCGACCTGGTCTCCGACTCGCTCGTCTACCGGTACGACCCGCAGGCCAGCCCCGACGGGCTGCGCGGCGACGAGGGCACGTTCTCCATCTGCTCCTTCTGGTACGTCGAGGCCCTCACCCGGGCCGGCCGACTCGACGAGGCCCGACTCGCCTTCGAGAAGATGCTCACCTATGCCAACCACCTCGGCCTGTACGCCGAGGAGATCGGCCCCACCGGCGAGCAGCAGGGCAACTTCCCCCAGGCCTTCACGCACCTGTCCCTGATCAGCGCGGCCTACAACCTCGACCGCGCCCTGGGCTGACGCCGACCGCGGGCCTCGGTCCGCCGCGGCGTCAGCCGATGCGGTAGCCGTCCCCGTACACCTTCCAGTCCAGCGGCGGTTCCAGATCGAGGTTGCCCTGGCGCAGGAAGACCCGCTGCCCGGTGTCGACCCTGCTGGTCTCACGGTGGGCCGGCTCCTGCCGCATGGCCCACAGGCGTGCGTCGAGGAACGCGTTCAGATACGTCACCTCGTCGCCGCCCCGGGCCGGGGGGAGGGCCGTGCGCAAGGCCCGCTCGCGGATGCCGCGGAAGCCGGTCAGGCCTCCGCCGCCGTGCATCACGATCGCGTCGTAGTAGGCGAACTGGCCGAGGGCGCGCATCCCGTCCGCCTTGCCCTGTGCGACGGCCGGGTCGAAGTACACGCGGTCGCGCTCGTCGTTCTGGGCCCGCTGGAACGCGGTGTCCCGCGCCGCCCGGCGCCAGGCCTCGGGGAAGCCGGGGTCCAGTCCCCGGTGCGAGTCGGTGCCCTGGACGCCGCGCAGCGCCGGGAGGTACCCGGCCAGTACGTTGCGCGGCCTGCGGTCGGTGTAGTGCCGCACCAGGCCGAGCATGTCGCCAGTGCCGGAGCAGAAGCCGACGATGCCGGCCGTGTAGCCGCGTCCGTCGCCGAGGTCCTCGACGTACGCGTACTGGGCCTTCCAGTCGAGCGTGGAGTTCTCCGCGCTCGACACCAGTTTCATGGCGATCTCCTTCTTCGCGGGGCTGTCCAGGCCCGGGGCCGCGGCGACGCCCCGGGCGCCGAGGAGGGGGAGGGCGACGAGCGAGCCGCCGATCAGGGCGAGGACGCTGCGGCGGGCCGCGCCGGCCGGCGCGGTCGTTCCGGGGGTGTCGTGCACCAAAAGGGCTCCAAATGACTCGACTGTGGCAGAGGTGGCAGAGGTGGCAGAAGTGGGGGAGCTGGGGAGGAGGCGGCTCAAGGCAGCGGCTGCTCGGCCCATATGGCCTTGCCGGTGGGCGTGTAGCGGGTGCCCCACCGCTCGGCGAGCTGCGCGACGAGGAACAGCCCGCGGCCTCCCTCGTCCGTGCTCGCCGCATAGCGCAGGTGCGGGGAGGTGTTGCTGCTGTCGAAGACCTCGCAGATCAGGGCGCGGTCACGCAGCACCCGGACCCGGATGGGTTCGGCGCCGTACCGGATCGCGTTGGTGACCAGCTCGCTCAGGATCAGCTCGGTGGTGAACGTCAGCTCCTCCAGCCCCCACTCCGCGAGCCGCCGGCTCACCGCCGCGCGCACGTCCCCGACGGCCGCCGCCTCCCCGGGCACGTCCCACTCGGCGACCTGCCCGGGCCCCAGGGCACGGGTGCGGGCGACGAGCAGTGCGACGTCGTCCACCGGCCGGAACGGCCGCCGGACGTCCAGGACGGCCCGGCAGGTGTCCTCCGGCGACTCACCGGCGGAGGCGAGAGCGGTGCGCAGCTCCTCGAGGCCCGTGTCGATGTCCCGCTCCCGGTCCATCACGAGCCCGTCCGTGTACAGGACCAGCCGGCTGCCCTCCGCCAGCTCCAGCTCCGCCGTCTCGAATGGCAGCCCGCCCAGCCCGAGCGGGGGGCCGGCGGGCACGTCGGGGAACGTCACGTCCCCGTCGGGCCCGATCACGGCGGGCGGCGGATGGCCGGCGCGGGCGACCGCGCACCGGCGCGAGACCGGATCGTAGATCGCGTACATGCAGGTCGCGCCGGTGACGGGCACGCCGGCACTGTCCGCCGTCTCGTCCTGGTCGATACGGCCGACCAACTCGTCCAGCAGCCCGAGCAGCTCATCGGGCGGCAGGTCCAGGGCGGAGAAGTTGCTGACCGCGGTCCGCAGCCGCCCCATCGTGGCCGCGGCGTGCAACCCGTGGCCGACCACGTCGCCGACGACGAGCGCGACCCGCGCCCCGGACAGCGGCAGCACGTCGAACCAGTCCCCGCCCACGCCCGCCTGCGCGGGCAGATAGCGGTAGGCGATGTCCAGCGCGTTCTGCTCGGGCAGGCTGCGCGGCAGCAGACTGCGCTGAAGGGTGACCGCCAGCCCGTGCTCGCGGGTGTAGCGGCGGGCGTTGTCGATGGAGGCGGCGGCCCGGGCGACCAGTTCCTCGGCGAGGGCCAGCTCCTCGGAGTCGAAGGGCTCGTCCTTCTCCGACCGCCAGAAGCTGACCAGGCCCAGCACCAGATTGCCCGCCCACACGGGCACGCTGATCAGGGAGTGGATGCCGAACGCCAGCACCCGCTGGGTGCGCTCGACGTCCTGGGCCTGCCAGCCCGGGGCCGCCTCCAGCCGGGGCTCGAGGACCGGCCGGCGGGTCTTCAGGCTGAGCGCCTGCGGAGTGGAGGGGACGAAGCGGATCTCCTGCTGCAGCGAGTAGAGCGGCGTGTTGTCGCGGATCCCGGTGCAGGCCGTACGGCGCAGCGCGGCCCCCGGATCCGGGTCCTCGCCGGCCAGCACGGCGTCGTACAGGTCCACGGTGGCGAAGTCCGCGAACCGGGGAACCGCGACCTTGACGAGTTCCTCGGCGGTCCGGGCCACGTCCAGGGTCGTGCCGACGCCCACCCCGGCGTCGTAGAGCAGGCTGAGCCGTTCCCGCGCCTGCTCCGCCCGGCCGGACAGGGCGCGCAGCTCCGTGGAGTCGCGCAGCGTGGCCACGGTGCCCGACGGGCCGCCCGCCATGTCCGTGGGCCGCTGGTTGATCGCCAGCAGCCGGTCGCCGACCAGGTGCACCTCGTCGGTGGCGATCCGGCCGGAGTCCAGCAGACCGGCGGTCTCCGGGGCGAGTCCGAGGTCGAGCACATGCCGGCGCTCGGCGTCCTCGGGCAGGCCGAGCAGGCGGTGCGCCTCGTCGTTGGCCAGCAGGAGCCTCCCCTCGTCGCTGACGATGATCACGCCTTCCCGGACGGAGTGCAGCACCGCGTCGTGGTGCTCGTACATCCGGGTCATCTCCCGGGGGCCGAGCCCGTGGGTCTGGCGCAGCAGCCGGCGGGTGACCAGCGCGGTCCCCGCCAGGGCCAGGGCCAGGGCCACGGCAGCGGCGCCCAGGACGACCGGCAGCTGCCGGTCCGCGAGGCCGCCGGCGTTCCTGGTGGTGATGCCGGCCGACACCAGGCCCACCACCTTGCCGTCCGGCGCCTGGACCGGTACCACGGCCTGCACGAGCGGCCCGAGCGTCCCGTCGACCTGCTCGACCACCGTGCCGCCGGCCAGCGCGGGCCGGATGGTGCCGACGAACATCTTGCCGATGCGGTCCGGCTCGGGGTGGGTGTAGCGGACCCCCTTGGTGTTCATCACGACGAGGAAGTCGACGTGCGCCTCCTTGCGGGCCGCCTCGGCCCGCGGTTGCAGCACCGCCGTCGGGTCCGGGGCGGCGAGCGCCTCCCGGGTGCCCGGCGCGTTGGCGAACGTCTCGGCGACGGCGAGCGAGCGGTTGCGGGCCTCCTGGCCGCTGTCGTGCCGCACCTGAAGCACCAGCGCCACCACGGCCGCCGCGACCAGCAGCACCACGATGGCGACCTGGAGCAGGAACACCTGCCCGGCGACGCTGCGCCCGCCGAGTGATCGCAGCCCGGAGGGTCTGCTGCGCCCCGATCGGCCATGCCCGGCCAGCTCGCGCGCCCGCCGGGCCGGGCCGGACGCGAGCTGGAGACGCCGTCCGCTGGGACGGCGGGCCGACCGGGAGCCGGTACGACCCGGGAGTCGGACCATGAGCCATGTCTACACTGCCGCGCCGCGTGAGGCGAGAGGCAGTCACGCCCTCGGTCACGAGGGCGTGCGGGCGGCGGCCGCGCGGACAGCGCCATCCGAACGTGCGTTCCTGTCCCTCGAACATGATCGAGACACCACCCACCGGCAGCACAGCGGCACCCGTCCGGGAATGGTGACGGGGGGAGTCCCGGCCCTCTCGGCCCGTGTCAGCTCTGCTTGGGGGCGTCGGTACGGATGGTCTGCGCGACGTCGCGGATCTTGATGTTGTGGTGCTGGGAGATGCGGCGCAGGACGGCGAAGGCGTCGTCCTCGCTCAGGCCGTGGCGCTCCCGCAGGATGCCCATGGCCTCACCGATGGCGTGCCGGGTGTCCAGCGCGTGTTCGAGCTGGTCGACGGTTCTGGCACCCGCCACGGCGACGGCGGCGTGCGAGGCGAACAGCCAGCCGGCGGTCTCGCTGTCCTTGGTGAAGGAGCCGGGACGGCTGGAGTAGAGGTTGAGCGCACCGAAGTCCTGGTCGTGGGTGTACAGCAGGAAACCCATCATGCTGCCGATGCCCAGCTCGCGGGCGGCCGGCGCGTACCGCGGCCACGCCGGCTGCGGCTGCGTGAGGTCGGCGATGCGGAAGAGGCGGTCCCCGTCGACGCGGCGGGCCGCGTCGAAGCAGGGGCCCTCGCCGACCTCGCCCTGCAACCGGTCGGACTCCTCGACCATGTCCCCGCAGGCGGCCAGCGTCACGGCGCGCCCCTTGCGCAGGGCCAGGATCCCGGACGCCTCGCACCCGTCGATCAGCTCGACGGCCGCCCGGACGATCTCGTCGAGCGTCTCCTGCGCGGAGTCCTGGGCCAGCAGGCGCCGGGCCAGCTGGGCCATCTGTTCGGCGAACTCGCGCCAGTCCATCCGCACCCGCCCTTCTCCCCGCCGTGCGCACCGGTGCGCACGTGGCATCGCCCGTAACCGGCCGGCATTCGCAGCGTACCCCGCGGTCACGTGCGTATACGGGCCGTACCGATCATGGTCCGGGCACGTGATGGTCCCGCGCACGTCCACGACCCGGCCCCGCACGCCGATGCCCCGGCCGCGTGGGCCGGGGCATCGGGATGCGGGGCGGTCGGGGACCGAACCGGTCGTCGGCCGCCCGGTCCCCGCGGGGTCAGGCGCCCCAGGTGCCCTGGTTGACGGCGCAGTTCCAGCCGGAGCCGTGCAGGGCGAACTTCACCTTGTAGGTCCTGGTGTTCAGCAGGTGCGTCCGGACCTTGAAGCCGAGGCTCGCCTTCCCCTTGAAGGTCGTGGTGCGGACCGTCACGGTCTGCGAGGTCCTGTGGCTGATCTTGCCGCCCTTCGGCGTCGCCGAGCCGAAGCGGATGTTCTTGACGTTGGTGACCGTGAACGTGACGTTCTTGAACTTCTTCGTGGTCTTGCTCTTGATGCCGAAGTACAGGCCGCCGTTGGTCACCCACCCGTTGTGGTCCACGTAGAAACGGGACGGGTAGACGATGTTGATCGGGCAGCCCGAGCTCTGCGGTGCGGAGGTCGCCGCGGAAGCGGCCGCGGCGAAGCCCAGCTGAGCGGCGGTGAGGACCCCGGCCGCGGCCAGCGCCGCGACGGTCGTGCGCATGCGGTTCACTGAAGTGACACCTTCCCCCTACGGCCCTCACGGACCGGACCGACATGGCGTGCGGCGTCCCCGTGGGACGCTCCGCGCCACTGTGACGCCGTATTTCTTAGCACGCGGGGAAAATGCGGGAGCAACACCTGTGACTCCAGGGCTACTTGGTGACAAAACCGGGACAATCGTGAGGCACCGGCCTTGCCGGTCCGGTCCGTTCCTGTCTGGTCCCGTCCGTTCCCGTCCGCTCCCGTTCTGTCTCGTCCGGTCGATTCCGGTTCCGGGTGCCGCGTGTGTACGTTGCTGCCATGTACGCCACACGGGTCTCACGGCGGGTGCAGGCGTCTCCCGCCGCCGTCTACCGGGCCCTCACCGACCCGGACGCGGTGGCGGGATGGCGCGTCCCCGACGGCATGACCGCTCATGTCCACGCGTTCGACGCCCGTGAGGGCGGCACGTTCCGGGTGTCCCTCTCGTACGACGAGGCGGGCGCCCGGGGCAAGTCCGGCGCCCGCACGGACACCTACCGCGGGCACTTCGCCCGGCTCGTGCCCGATCGGCTGGTGGTCGAGGTGCTCGCGTTCGAGACCGACGAGGACGCCCTGCACGGCACGATGACGATGACCACGTCACTGGCCGAGGTGGACGGCGGGACGGAGGTCGTGATCGTGCACGAGGGCATCCCCGACGAGGTGCCGCGCGCGGACAACGAGTTGGGGACGCGCATGGCTCTGGACAACCTCGCCCGGCTGGTGGAGAGCGCCGGGTAGGGTTACCCGCCGGCGCCGCGGCCCGCGGCGACCGCCTGTTCGGCGTACCCGCGTCCGAAGAGCACCGTGTGCACCAGCAGCGGGAAGAGCTGGTGCAGTCCGACGCGGCCGGCCCAGCCGTCGGCGAGCGGTGCGACCTGCTGGTATCCGTCCAGGACGCGGTCCAGGTGCGGGCAGCCGAACAGCTGCAGCATCGCCAGGTCGGTCTCCCGGTGCCCGCCGTGCGCGGCCGGGTCGATCAGCCAGACCTCGCCGTCCGCGCCCCACAGCACGTTGCCGTTCCACAGGTCGCCGTGGAGTCGTGCGGGCGGTTCGGCGGGACCGGCCAGTTCGGGCAGCCGTTCCAGTACGCGTTCGATCACGGCCGCCTCGGCGGGGCGCAGGGTGCCGTCGTCGACCGCGCGGCGCAGATAGGGGAGCACCCGGTGCTCGGCGTACCAGCCCGGCCAGTCGGCGCCGGGAACGTTGCGCATCGGCGCGAGCCCGATGTACGCCTCCCGCGGCCCGCCGGGCGGAGCGGCACCGAACGCGGGCGCCCCGGCGGCGTGCAGGGCGGCCAGGTCACGGCCGAACCGCGCCGCCGCCCCTGGACTGGGCCGCCCGGGTGGAACCCGGTCGGTGACCAGCCAGCGGCGGTCGTGGCCGTGCACGGCGGGGACCCGCACCGCGCCCGCCTCGGCGAGCCAGCGCAGCCCCGCGGCCTCGGCGAGCACCGCCTCCGGATCCTCATCATGCTTGACCACGACCACCGCGCCGTCGTCGAGGGTCACCTCGGTGGGGTTCGCCGCCGACGGGCTGCGGCCGGTCGCCGCACGCCCGGTCAGCCGGGCGGCCGCGGCGGCGGGATCCTCGCCGGAGCCGGAGCCGGAGCCGGAGCCGGAGCCGGAGCCGGAGCCGGAGCCGGAGCCGGGCGGCGGTCGGCCGGTCACGCGGGCAGGCGCTCGCGCACCCAGTCGAGCAGGCCCGGGGTCGCGGCCTCGATCATGGCCAGCGCCTCCTCGAACTCCTCCGGGCCGCCGTAGTACGGGTCGGGTACGTCCAGGTCACCGGTCGCGTCCGGGTCGAAGGAGCGCAGCAGCCGCACCCGGGACGGGTCGTCGACGAGCCGGCGCAGCGCCTTCTCGTGACCGCGGTCCATGGCCAGCAGCAGGTCGGCGTCCAGGTGCTCGGCGCCGACCTGGGCGGCGACGTGCCGGACCGGGTAGCCCTTCCGGGCCAGTACCTCTCCGGCCCGCTCGTCGATGGCCTCCCCGGCGTGCCACGGACCGATGCCGGCGCTGCTGACCCGGACCTCGTCCGTGAGCCCGGCCCGGCGCAATCGCTCGGCGAACACGAGCGCCGCGGACGGCGACCGGCAGATGTTCCCGCTGCAGACGAAACAGATGTGCACGGCCCCCAGAGTACGGGCCCCCTCCGGAAGCCGCTCAGGCGTTGCGCAGGGTCCTCCTGGCGAGTTCGTAGGCGGGGAGCATCTGTTCGTGTTCCTCGGTGTCCATGCCGCCGAGGTGCAGGACCACGGGGCCCTGGGCGGTGCCGACGGCCAGGGCGCGTTCCTTCTTCGGCTCGTCCAGCAGCTCGCTCGTACGCACGTACTCGACTTCGACGCCTTCGAGCCCGCCCGTCGTGAACGAGCGGTACGTCTCCTCGCTCACGTCCTCCTCGGCGGCCACGAAGGCCCGCAGGACCGTTCTCGCGTCCCCCGCGCCCGGGGGGCCGGTGAACACGCGGAGGAAACCGATGTTCCCCGCGGGCTTGGCGTCGACCTCGCACACGGTGGTCACCGGGCCCTGGCGCAGCAGCGCGTCCGCGACCTCCTCGCCGGCTGGGGAGTCGCCGGCCGCCGCCGGATCCACCGCCTCGGCCTTCCACTCCTCGGCGATGTCGAAGGTGACGGGAAGCTCGCACACCGAGCCCCGGGCGCCGATCGTGCCACCGCTGCGGACCGACGTGCCTGTTGCGTCCGTCGCGTCCGCCGGTCGCACGGCGGACGCGCCGTCCCGCGCCGTCCCCGAACACGCCGTCAGCGCCGCGCTCAGCAGCAGCGCCACCACGATGGTCGAACCCCGCCGTGCCGTTCCCGCCCGACCCCGCACCGCTCTCTCCCCTCCTCGCCGGCGCGCCACTGTAACCGGTTGCGGCCCGGAGGCCCTGAGTGGCCTCGCCCGGGCACGCGGCCGGGGCGCCCGGCCTGATCCTCGGCGCCGGCGGCCCCGCCACGCCGGAGGAGGCCATCTCCCTCCTCCGGGCGGGGGCCGCCGCTCATCGCCGCATCCGAATGTGGCGGAGGCCACGCCCCGGAGGCGGCCTGGGTCATACTGCTCGGCCTGGAGCGCGGACTACCGTTTCACGCAGTCCTTTTTGTCCGTGAACGGCTCGAACGGTCCGACAGTGCACGAAGATCTCTCCCCGCTCATCGCGGCGACCACCCACTGGCTGACCAGCGCGTACCCGGCGTCCGGCGGCGCGCTGGCCTCCGCCCTGTGCGAGGCGCAGGCGCGCCAGGCGGTGACGGCCGCGGCCCGGCTGCGCTATCCGACGCCGATGGACGCCGCGCTGGTGATGATGTCCGGCCCCGGAGGCTCGGCCCGCCTGGACTGGATCGCCGGCGCGGACGGCGGGGACGGCGCCGACACCGACGACCCGGACGCGGACGCCTGGCGCACCTGGGTGGACGAGGTCGTGCTGAGCTGGGCCGCCTGCCTGCTCACCGACCCCGAACTGGCCGGGCGTGCGGTGGACGCGCTCACCGAGGCGACCGAACCCGCCTCCACGCCCCCGGAGTTCCGCCGCCTGGTCGCCCCCGACGACGGCGACCGACGGGCAGCGGCCCTGCTCCGTCACCCCGACCTCCTCGCCCCGGTCTCCGCCCTCCACCACCCCCAACTCCTCGCCCGCCTCGAGGATCAGGGCGAGGCCTTCGCCGCATGACCCGACACGGTCCCGGCACCGTCCTGCGTATCCGCGGCTCCGGCATCGAAGGGCGTCGCCGGCGCCGAGCTGCGCGGCCTGGCGCTGACAGGTGCGGCGCCGGCGCCGACAGGGCTCCGGCCGCCGCATTGCCGGTCCGGGCGCGAGCGGGTGGTGTCTTGGCGCCGAGGGGCGTTGCCGGCTCTGACCTACGTGGTTCAGGTGCCGACGAGTGTTTCTGGTGCAGTGCCGTCCTTGGGCTCGGCTGCTCGGGGGAGCCCTCCCGGTGCTGATGAGTGGGGACCTGGCGGCAACTCGTGTGGTTTCGCCGGTGATTGGCGCGTCTGTGGTGCCGATCGGCCGAGGCGGGCGCCCGGCGGGTGGGCCGGCGCTCATGGGCGTGACTCTGGCATCGAAGGATGCTGTCCGCGTGGTGGGCGCGGCCCTGGTGTGGACGCGGGCGGCCCGGCGGCCCGCGGTCATTGGGCGCACGGCCGGTCTTCGGGCGGCTGCCCCGCGCCGCCCCGCCGACCTCGTGTGTACCGCCCGCTCAGGATTCGGCCCCACTCACCGGCTCCCGGCCGACGGGCCGCGCGTCGCGACTTCGAGGGTGCCGCGGCCCGTTCAACGGGCGTCGCGTGTCGACCGCCGTTTCACCGGGAGCCCAGTGTCTCGCCCAGCACCTCGCGCGCGGCCTCCAGTGCTGTCGTGCGGTCGGACGGTACGAGGCCGATTCGGGTGCGGCGGTCCAGGAGGTCGGACTCGTCGAGGGCGCCCTCCTGGCGTACGGCCCACAGGAGTTCGGCGCGGGTGACGGGGTGGCCCTCCAGCACGGGTGCGCGCAGGCGTGGGTCCCGGGTGCCCAGGGCGTGGACGGCCGGCGCCTCCGTGCCGTAGCGCCGGACCAGGCGGTGCGGGGCCCGGAGCGCGGCGAGGATCCGCGGTGCCGCGGCGCCGACGAGGGGGAGGGCGGCCGTGGGGGAGGGCCCCGCGCCGAGTCCGTGCGCGGCGACGGCGGTGTCGACGGCGTCCTCGGCCATGCGACGGTAGGTGGTGAGCTTGCCGCCCACCACGGTGACCACGCCGTCCGGCGAGGTGAGCACCGCGTGCCTGCGGGAGATGTCCGAGGTCCGGGGCGCCGAGGCGGATCCGGTCGCCGGCGTGGTGTCCAGCAGGGGGCGCAGGCCCGCGAAGGCGCCGGCCACGTCGTCGCGGCGTATCGGCACGTCGAGGGCGGAGGCCAGCACGTCGAGCAGGAAGCCGACGTCGGACTCGGGGACCTGCGGCACGTCCGGGACGCCGCCCTCGACGGGCTCGTCGGTGAGCCCGGCGTAGACCCGGCCGTCGTCCTGCGGCAGGACCAGGACGAAGCGGTTGGTCTCCCCGGGGACCGGGATGTGCAGCCCGGCCGGCAGGGGACCGAGCAGGCCGGAGCGCAGCACGAGGTGGGTGCCGCGGGAGGGCCGGATCCGGATGCCGTCCACCAGGCCGCCCGCCCACACTCCGGAGGCGTTGATCACGGCGCGGGCCCGGATCTCGCCCTCCTCGCCGGTCAGTTCGTCACGCACCCGGGCGCCGGAACCGGTGAGTTCCAGCGCCCGGACCCGGGTCAGGACGCGGGCGCCGCGACCCGCCGCCGTACGGGCGATCGCGGTCACCAGGCGGGCGTCGTCGGTGAGCCGCCCGTCCCAGGACAGCAGACCGCCGCGCAGCCCGGTGCCGCGCACGGCGGGCGCGAGGTGGCGGGTCTCCACGGCGGACAGCCTGCGCGGCACCGGCAGGGTGGCACGGGCGGTGCGCGCCGCCAGCCGCAGCCCGTCGCCTGCGCGGAAGCCGGCCCAGACCAGGGCGGCCTGGCCGCGCGAGACCAGCGGCGTGAGGGGCAGGACGAACGGCTGGGCGCCGACCAGATGGGGAGCGGTGCGTTCCATCAGCACACCGCGTTCGACCGCGCTCTCGTGGGCGACGTCGAACTGGGCGGAGGCGAGGTAGCGCAGTCCGCCGTGGACGAGTTTCGAACTCCAGCGGGAGGTACCGAAGGCCAGGTCGTGGGCGTCGATCGCGGCGACGCTCAGCCCGCGCGCCGCGGCGTCCAGCGCGGCCCCGGCGCCGGTCGCGCCGAGACCTACGACCAGGACGTCCACGGCCGGACCGCCGACGGTCCGGGCCAGTTCGCGGGCGCGGCGGGCGGCGGTGAGCGAGGTGCCCGGAGCCGTGTGCGCGGTGACGGCCGGGTCGTTGCCGAAGCTCATGGCGTCAGGGTCCTCTCCAGGATGGTCCGCAGTTCCGCGAGGAAGGCCTCGCCGTCCAGCTCGGGGTCGTCCTCCTCGGTCATGGTGCGCAGCGACAGCGTGAAGGACTGCACGACCAGCAGCAGGGACCGAGCCTGCCGCTCGGTGTGACCGGCGCGCACCGACCCGTCGGCGTGGCCCTCGCGCAGGTGGCCGGCGAGCAGGGAGAGCAGGGCCTCCTGGCTGGCTCCCCGGCGGTCCAGCACATAGGGGAGGAGCAGTTCGGGGTCCACGTCGACGATCTTGCGGAAGAGCGGGTGGGCGCGGAACGCCCTCACTCCGGCCACGAGCCCGTCGACGATCAGCGTGCGCGCGTTCGTCCCGGGCCTGCGCTCCGGCATCGCCCCGACGGCCACGGCGATCCACTCCCGCGTCATCAGATCGCCGACGAGGGACCGCACATCGGGCCAGCGGCGGTAGAGCGTCATCCGGGACACGCCCGCGCGGCGGGCCACGTCCGTCAGGGTCGTACGCCGGACGCCGACGGCCAGGACGCAGTCGCGCACGGCGTCGAGTACGGGATCACCGTCCGAGCGGTCCGGCCGGTCCGCACCGTTGTGACGAATAGGCGTCATGTGTCACAGTGTAACGCCTGCGGTCGCGTCACGGCGCACCGCGGAACACGGCACTCGGAACACAGCACTCGGAACAAGGCACCCCTCCTTCGACACGACCGGTGAGGAACACCCCATGGACATGCTGTGGAGCGGCTGGGGCGACCCGGCCAGGGCCACACCGCTGCCCGAGCCGGTGACCGGACTCCTGCGCGACGTGCTCGGCGTCAAGCCCCGCGAGGCCGGACCGGTCGCCCTGGAGGAGATCCGCGTCCCCAGCCCGCCGCTGACCGCGGACGCGCTCCGCGCCCTGGGCGAGGCCGTGGGCGACGAGGCGCACGTCCGCACCGACGCCGAGTCCCGGATCCGCCACACCCGCGGCAAGTCCACCCCGGACCTGCTGCGCATCAGGGACGGCGACGTCACGGACGTCCCGGCGGCCGTGGTGCTCCCCGCGGACCACGACGACGTACTCGCCGTGCTGCGCGCCTGCGCCACCCACGGCCTGGCCCTCGTTCCGTTCGGCGGCGGCACCTCCGTCGTCGGCGGTCTCGCCCCCGAGCGCCGCCGCCCCTTCGTCGCCCTGGACCTGCGCCGTATGAACCGGCTGCTCGCCCTGGACCCGGTCTCCCGCACCGCCACCCTGCAAACGGGCCTGCGCGCCCCGGACGCGGAGGCGCTGCTGGCCGAACACGGCTTCACCCTCGGCCACTTCCCCCAGTCCTACGAGTGGGCCACCCTCGGCGGGTTCGCCGCCGCCCGCTCCAGCGGGCAGGCCTCGGCCGGTTACGGCCGCTTCGACGACATGGTGCTCGGCCTCACCCTCGCCACCCCCGAGGGCACCGTCGAGGCGGGCCGCGCCCCGCGCTCGGCGGCCGGACCCGACCTGCGCCAGCTCGTCCTCGGCTCCGAGGGCGCGTTCGGTGTCATCACCTCGGTGACCGTGCGCCTGCGCCCCCTCCCGCAGACCCGCGTGTACGAGGGCTGGCGCTTCGCCTCCTTCGAGGAGGGCGCCGCCGCCCTGCGGCGGCTCGCCCAGGACGGGCCGCGCCCGACCGTGCTGCGCCTGTCCGACGAGACCGAGACCCTGATCGGCCTCGCCGAGCCCGACGCCATCGGCGCCCTGGACGTCCGGCAGGGCACCGGCTGCCAGGCGATCGCGGGCTACGAGGGCACCGCGGAGGACACCGCCCACCGCCGGCGACGCGCCGCGGCAGTGCTGCGCGAGTGCGGCGGCACCCACCTGGGCGAGGAGCCGGGGGAGCGCTGGGCCCACGGCCGCTACTCGGCGCCCTACCTGCGCGACTCACTCCTGGACGCCGGCGCGTTCGCCGAGACGCTGGAGACCGCCGCGTTCTGGTCCCGTGTCCCCGGGCTCTACGCCTCCGTCCGCGGGGCGCTGACCGCCACGCTCACCGAGTCGGGCACGCCGCCCCTGGTGATGTGCCACATCTCGCACGTCTACGAGAACGGCGCCTCGCTGTACTTCACCGTGGTCAGCGCCCAGGGCGACGACCCGGTGGCGCACTGGGCGCCCGCCAAGCGGGCCGCGAACGAGGCCATCCTCGCCGCGGGCGGCACCATCAGCCACCATCACGGGGTGGGCACCGACCACCGGGACGGGTACGTCCGGGAGGCCGGGCCGCTCGCCGTCGAGGCCCTGCGGGCCGTCAAACGCCGACTGGACCCCGACGGACTGCTGAACCCGGGCGTTCTGCTGCCCCTCGACTGACCCAGGCTGCCTCGGCCGACCCCGGCCCGTACCGCCCGCGACCGCCCCCCTTTCCGCTCCGGAGGCCCCACCGATGCGACAGTTCACCGCCATCGTCAACCCCACCGCGGGCGGATCCGCCGGGGCCGCGGCGCTGCTGCGGGTGGCCAGGCTGCTCAGGGAGGCCGGCGGCGGAGTGGAGACCGAGTACAGCCGCAGTCTCGCTCACGCCCAGGACCTCGCCCGCCTGGCCGGGGAGCGCGACCGCGTCGTGCTCGCCGTGGGCGGCGACGGCATCGCGGGCGGCATCGGCGGAGCCCTGAGCGGCACCGGCACCCTCCTGGGCCTGGTCCCGGCGGGCCGCGGCAACGACTTCGCCCGCGCGCTGGAACTGCCCGCCGATCCGGCGGAGTTGGCCCGGATCCTGCTGCACGGCGCCCCGCGCCGCGTCGACACCATCGAGGTGGAGTCGGCCGCGCACCCGCGCACCGTCGTCCTCGGCAGCGTGTACGCGGGCGTCGACGCGCTCGCCAACCGGCACGCGAACAACTCCCGGCTGCTGCGCGGCGCCGCCTCCTACTACGCGGGCGGGCTGCGCGCCGTGGCCACCTGGCGGGCGGCGACCTACCACGTCACCGTCGACGGCGAGGAGCACATCCACCGCGGCTACACCGTGGTGGCCGCCAACTCCGCCTACTACGGCTCCGGTCGCATGATCGCGCCCGGCGCCCGCGTCGACGACGGCCTGCTCGACGTGGTGATGATCCGCGAGGCGCCGCGCCGGCTCTTCTTCGCGCTGATGAACGAGCTGAAGTCGGGCGCGCACGTCGAGCGCCCCGAGGTGCGGATCCTGCGGGGCAGACGGATCCGTGTCGCCGCCGACCGCGAGGTGCCCTACGGCGCCGACGGCGAGGTCGAGGCGGTCCTGCCCGTCACGGCCCGCGTGCTGCCCGGGGCGCTCTCCGTCCTCTGCTGACCGCCTGTCGGCTCAACCGGTGGGCCAGAAACGGTACTTGGACGGCCGAGACGTCGTCAGGAGCAGCCCCACGCCGACATCCCCTGGAGGACAACCAGCCGACCGGCCACCCTGATCTGCTGTCTGCGGGAGGCCAGGTCCGCTCGGCGCGCGTACTTCAGCCCTCCCGCGGCGATCCAGCTGGACTGGCGGAACTGGAGCCCGCCGTAGTACCCGTTGCCGGTGTTCGCCTTCCAGTTGCCGCTGGACTCGCACGCGGCGATGGCGTCCCAGTCGGGACCCGGACCGGCGGCCGGGAGTGCCGTCGCCTGGGGTCCGCCGGCCAGTGCCGCTGTGGTCGCCGCGGCCAGCAGGGTCCCGCGCAGCGCGCGGCGGCGAGGGCGGCGGCCGGGGGCCCTGTCGATGTTCTGCTGACAGATCATGCGCAGACTGTTACACCGGGTGATCGGAAAGTAGTGAAGCGACGCGCCGGGCGCCTGTCCGCCGGGGCGCTGTCGCCCGGTGAGTCCGTGGCCGCGCCGTCGAGGAGGACCGGTGCCACGCGATCCGGATGGAGGAGGGGATCTGACGCGGACGGCGGACGGGGTCTGGCGCAGACGGAGGAACGCCCCGCCGGGTTCCTTCCCGGAGCTCCGTGAACCGGACACCATGCCGCGTCATGGACATTCTGCTCGTCGTCAGTGCGTTCAACAGCCTGTCGCAGCGCGTCTACGCCGAACTGGCGGATCTCGGCCACCACGTCGACGTCGTGCTCGCCACGCCCGGCCCCGACGCGGTCCGCGCCGCCGTCGCCGAGACGAACCCGGAACTCGTCATCGCGCCGATGCTCAAGACCGCGCTGCCCGACGACGTGTGGCGGGAGCACACCTGCCTCATCGTGCACCCCGGCCCACCGGGCGACCGAGGCCCCTCCGCGCTGGACTGGGCGATCGCCGACCAGATGCCGGACTGGGGCGTGACGGTCCTCCAGGCCGAGGCGGCGATGGACGCCGGCGACATCTGGGCGTCCATGCCGTTCCGCACGGAACCGGTCGGCAAGAGCGACCTGTACCGCAACGAGGTGTCCGACGCCGCCGTGGCCGCCGTACTCCTGGCCGTACGGCGCTACGCCGAGGGCTCCTTCAAACCGCTGCCGCAGAGCGACCCCGCCACCCACGTCGTCCGGCGCGGCTTCCTGCGCCAGGAGCGGCGCCGCGTCGACTGGGAGGACGACAGCACCGCGACCGTGCTGAACAAGCTGAGAGGCGCCGACTCGCAGCCCGGAGTTCTCGACGAACTCCTCGGCCGTGAGCTGTTCCTGCACGGCGGCCACCCGGAGGACCAACTGCGCGGCCGCCCCGGGGAACTGCTCGCCACGCGGGCGGGAGCGGTGTGCCGCGCCACCCGGGACGGCGCCGTGTGGATCCCGGAACTCAGGCCGCGCAAGAACTCCGGCGACCCGGCTCCCTTCAAACGCCCGGCCGCCTCGGTCCTCGGCCCGACCGGTCTCCCCGAGGCGGCCGTACCGCTCGAACTTCCCCCGGGGCGGCGCACCTGGACCGACATCCGCTACCGGCAGCGCGGCGACGTCGGCTTCGTCACCTTCTCCTTCCCCGGCGGCGCGATGAGCACCGACCACTGCCGCAGGCTGCTCGCCGCCTACCGCCACGCCCTCACCCGCTCCACCCCGGTACTCGTCCTCGGCGGCGCCCGCGACTTCTTCTCCAACGGCATCCACCTGAACGTCATCGAGGCGTCCGGCGACCCGGCCGCCGAGTCGTGGGCCAACCTCAACGCCATGGACGACCTGGTCGAGGCGGTGCTGCACACCACCGACCGGCTGGTCGTCGCCGCGCTGGGCGGCAACGCCGCCGCGGGCGGCGTCATGCTCGCCCTCGCCGCCGACGAGGTGTGGTGCCGAACCGGTGCCGTACTCAACCCGCACTACCGCAGGATGGGCCTGTACGGCTCGGAGTTCTGGACGTACACCCTGCCGCGCCGGACCGGCACCGGGACGGCCGGGCGGCTGACCACCGAGGCCCTGCCGGTGAGCGCCGCCAGCGCGCACGGCCTCGGCCTGGTGGACCGTCTCGTGCCCGTTCCCGCGGGGGAGTTCACCGCCGAGGTCGACCGCATGGCCGCCGGGCTCGCGGACGCGCCCGACCTCGGCCGGCGGATCGACGCCAAGATGGCGGCCCGCGCGCGCGACGAGGCGGTACGGCCGCTCGCCGACCACCGGCGCGCCGAACTCGCCCGGATGCGCGACATCTTCTTCGACCCCGCCGCCCCCTACCACGCGCTGCGCTCGGCATTCGTCCGCAAGCTGCCCGGTGCCTGCGCCCGCCCCCTGTCCGCGGCCGGCGCCCCGTTCACCGGAGGCACCCGATGACGCCGCCGCCCGGCACCCGGCTCCTGGTCGCCGGCGTCGGCAACATCTTCCTCGCCGACGACGCCTTCGGCCCCGAGGTGATCCAGGCCCTCGGCTCCCGCCCGCTGCCGGCCGGGGTCCGGGTGCGGGACTTCGGCATCCGCGGCCTGGACCTCGCCTACGAACTGCTGGACGGCTACGACACGGCCGTCCTGGTCGACGCGGCGCCGCGCGGCCGACGGCCCGGCACCCTGTCCCTGATCGAGGCGGAACTCCCCGGCGCCGAGGCCGGCGCGGCGGCCCCCCCGGAGGCCCACGGCATGGACCCGGCCAAGGTGCTGGCCCTGGCCGCGCACCTGGGCGACGGGCCCCTCCCGCGCGTCCTCGTGCTCGCCTGCGAGCCCCAGGTGCGGCCCCGCGGCGACGAGGACATCATGGCCGGGCTCAGCGACCCGGTGCGGGAGGCCGTCGCCCCGGCCGTCGAGGCCCTGCACACCATGGTCCCGGTGCTGCTCGCCGACCCCGCGGCCACCCCGCCGTTGGTCCGCACGGAGGAATCCGCCCCCGCGCACACGGCTGCGCTCCCGCACCTCGCCACCGAAGCGGCCGAAGATCGGTGAGGGGCCCCGCAACCCTCCCCCTCTACTCCCAGCCCCGCCCCTGAACCGACCCCGAGGAGCAGCGCCATGTGCCGGTCCGTCGACGTCAAGCAGGCCGTCCTCGCCAAGAACGACGATCTCGCCGCCACCCTGCGCGGCGACCTGGCCCGGCAGGGCGTGGCCGTCGTCAACCTGCTGTCCAGCCCCGGCAGCGGCAAGACCGAACTCCTCGGCCGGGTGCTGGCCCGCGCCGTCGAACGCGGCGTCCCCGTGGCCGCGCTGACCGCGGACCTGGCGACCGAGAACGACGCCCGCCGGCTGGCCCGCTCCGGCGCCCCGGTGCAGCAGGTGCTCACCGACGGACTCTGCCACCTGGAGGCCCGGCAGGTCCGCACCCGGCTGGAGGGCTGGCTGCCCGAGGACACGGCGGTGCTGTTCGTGGAGAACGTCGGCAACCTCGTCTGCCCCGCGTCGTACGACCTCGGCGAGACCCTGCGGATCGTCCTGATGGCCGTGACCGAGGGCGAGGACAAGCCGCTGAAGTACCCCACCGCGTTCGGCTCCGCCCACCTGGTCCTGGTCACCAAGACCGACCTGGCCGAGGCCGCCGGCTTCGACGAGACCGCCTTCCGCACCCATGTGCGGCAGGTCAACCCCGGGGTGGAGATCGTACGGACCTGCGCGCGCACCGGCGACGGCGTCGACACCGTCCTGGACCGAGTGCTGGCAGCCCGCGACGGAGCCCCGCAGCACCGGCCCCCGCTCACCCCGCACCCCCACGGCCACAGCCACGACCACGCCGCCGACGGTGAACAGGCCCACGACCACCACACGCAACCGCACCCGGCGACCACCCCCGCCTCATGACCGCACCCGTCACCGGCCCGGTGCGCCGCCGGCTCACGGTGCGCGGCACCGTGCAGGGCGTGGGTTTCAGGCCCTACGTGCACCGCCTCGCCGCCGACCTGGCGCTGGCCGGCTTCGTGAGCAACACCGCCGCCGGCGTGCTGATCGAGATCGAGGGCCCGCCGGACGACGTCACCCGGTTCTGCGAGCGGCTGGCCCGGCAACCGCCCCCGCTGGCCGCCGTCACCGGCATCGGTCTGGAGGACCTTCCCGCCACCGGCGCCACCGGCCCGTTCGCCATCCACGCCACCGAACACTCGCCGGGACGCACACACCTCCCGCCCGACACCGCGACCTGTGCCGACTGCCTGCGCGAACTCGCCGCCCCGGGCGACCGCCGCCACCGGCACCCGTTCATCACCTGCACCCACTGCGGCCCCCGCTTCACCATCGCCACCGCCATGCCGTACGACCGCGCGGTCACGACCATGGCCGGCTTCCCGATGTGTCCCGCCTGCGCCCGGGAGTACACCGACCCCGCCGACCGGCGCTTCCACGCCCAGCCCGTGGCCTGCCCCGACTGCGGCCCCCGGCTGCGCCTGGAGTCCGCAGCGGGCAGCGGGGACCGCCCGGCCCGGGACACGGACGCCCTTGCGGCGGCCCGGGCCCTGCTCGCCTCCGGACGGATCGTCGCCGTCAAGGGCGTCGGCGGCTACCACCTGGCCTGCGACGCCGCCGACACCCGCGCCGTCGCCACCCTGCGGGCGCGCAAGGAACGCGGCGGCAAGGCGTTCGCCGTGATGTGCGCCGACCTCGCCGCCGTCGAGCGGATCGCCGACCCCACCGACCGCGAACGGGCCACGCTCACCAGCCCGGCACGGCCCATCGTCCTGCTGCGCCGGCGCGCACGGCCGGACGGGCTCCGCCTGTCCGACGAGGTGTGCCCCGGCAGCCCCCACGTCGGCGTGATGCTGCCCTACACCCCCGTGCACACCCTGCTGTTCGGGCTGCCCGGCGATCCCCCCGGCCCGCGCGTGCTGGTGTTGACCAGCGGCAACCGCTCCGGCGAACCGATCGTCACCGACGACGAGGAGGCGCTGACCCGGCTCGCCGGGCTCGCCGACGCCTGGCTCGCCCACGACCGGCCCATCGCCTCCCCCTGCGACGACTCCCTGCTGCGGGTGCGCCCCGACGGCACCGAACAGGTGCTGCGCCGCTCCCGCGGCTACACACCCCGCGCGCTGCGCCTGCCGGTCGCGGTGCGCCCCGCGCTCGCCGTGGGCGGCGACCTGAAGAACGTCCCGTGCGTCGGCGACGGCGAGCAGGCCTGGTTCGGGCCGCACATCGGCGACATGGGGGACCTCGCCACCCAGGAGGCCGCCCGGCGGGCGGAACGGCACCTGCTGCGCCTGACCGGAGTGACCCCCGCCCTGGTCGCCGCCGACCGCCACCCCGGCTACCACTCGGCCCGCTGGGCGCGCCGCCGCGCCGCCGGACTCCCGCAGCCGGAGCCCGTACTCGTCCAGCACCACCACGCCCACATCGCCTCAGCGATGGCCGAGCACGGCCTCGACGGCACCACGCCCGTCATCGGCGTCGCCTTCGACGGCACCGGGTACGGCGACGACGGCACCGTCTGGGGCGGCGAGTTCCTGCTCGCCGACTACACCGGCCACCGCCGCTTCGCCCGGCTGACCCCCGCCCCGCTGCCCGGAGGCGACGCGGGCGTGGCCAACCCCTGCCGGCTCGCCCTGGCCCGGCTGTGGGCCGCGGGACTGCCCTGGGACCCC
Organism: Streptomyces sp. NPDC001204; assembly: GCF_053598035.1. NCBI lineage: Bacteria > Bacillati > Actinomycetota > Actinomycetes > Kitasatosporales > Streptomycetaceae > Streptomyces > Streptomyces sp. NPDC001204. The sequence goes on from NZ_JBSFJL010000010.1 coordinate 249,630, forward strand.
CGGCTGCCCAGCGTCGCAGCCTGCGCACCCGACGAACGGTCGCTGCTCCGGCGGCAGTTGGAGCGCGACCTGGCCTGCGTGCCGACCTCCAGCACGGGCCGGCTCTTCGACGCCGTGTCCTCCCTCGCGGGCGTGTGCCACCGCGCGGGATACGAAGCACAGGCCGCGCTGGAACTGGAGGCGGCCGCGACCCTGGCCCGGGACGCCGACAGCGCGGCGTACCCCTTCGCCATCACCGAAGGACCCGGCCCCCTCGGCTGCGACCCGGCGCCCATGCTGCGGGCGCTCCTGGACGACCAGCGGCGCGGCACCCCGCCGCCGGTCCTCGCGGCCCGCTTCCACCGGGGCCTCGCGCGGGCCGTCGCGGAGATCTGCCACCGCGCTCGCGCGGCCACCGGCCTGACCACCGCCGTACTCAGCGGCGGTGTCTTCGCCAACGGCTTGCTGGAGGACGAGTGCGCCGCGCTGCTCACCGCGGACGGCTTCACCGTCCTGCGCCACGGCGAAGTCCCCCCGAACGACGGCGGACTGGCCCTCGGACAGCTCGTGGTCGCGGCACACGAGCGGCACCATCGGCGGCGTCCGGAAGCCGCCGCCGTATGAGCCGACCGGGCCGGGACCCGCGCGAGGGCCGCGGGGCCGGCGGACGACAGACAGCGACGAGACGGAGTGACCCATGTGTTTGGCAGTGCCCGGCAAAGTCGTGGCCATCGACCACCGCGCCGACCCGCTCACCGGTCTGATCGACTTCGGAGGGGTGCAGAAACAGGCCTGTCTGGAATACCTGCCCGATGTGCGGGTGGGGGAGTACGTGATCGTCCACGTCGGGTTCGCCCTCCAGCGCCTGGACGAGGAGTCGGCCCGCGCGTCCCTGGAGCTGTTCGAGCAACTGGGGCTGCTGGAGGAGGAGTTCGGTGACGCCTGGGTGCAGGCGGCCGAGCAGGCCGGCGACCCGGCCCCGCAAGCGCCCGGAGCCGAGGAACGCGAGAAGAGCGGGAGTGAGGCCTGATGAAGTACATCGACGAGTTCAACGACCCCGGTCTGGCCCGGCGGCTGCTGGACGAGATCCGCGCGACGGTCACCCGGCCGTGGGCGCTGATGGAGGTCTGCGGCGGCCAGACCCACTCGATCATCCGGCACGGCATCGACCAGCTGCTGCCCGAGGAGGTCGAGCTGATCCACGGCCCCGGCTGCCCGGTGTGCGTGACCCCCCTCGAAGTCATCGACAAGGCACTGGCGATCGCCGCCCGCCCCGACGTGATCTTCTGCTCGTTCGGCGACATGCTGCGGGTGCCGGGCACCGACCGGGACCTGTTCCGGGTCAAGGGCGAGGGCGGGGACGTACGGGTGGTGTACTCGCCGCTCGACGCCCTCCGGCTCGCCCGTCAACACCCGGACCGGCAGGTGGTGTTCTTCGCCATCGGCTTCGAGACGACCGCTCCCGCCAACGCCATGGCCGTGCACCAGGCCCGCCGCCTGGGCCTGGACAACTTCAGCCTGCTGGTCTCGCACGTCCGGGTGCCACCGGCCATCGAGGCGATCATGACGGCCCCGGCCTGCCGGGTGCAGGGCTTCCTCGCCGCCGGGCACGTGTGCAGCGTCATGGGCACCGCCGAGTACCCGGACCTGGCCGAGCGGCACCGGGTGCCGATCGTGGTCACCGGCTTCGAACCGCTGGACATCCTCGAAGGCATCCGCCGGGCCGTCCACCAACTCGAGCGCGGCGAGCACCGGGTGGAGAACGCCTACCCGCGCGCCGTGCGCGAGGCGGGCAATCCGGCCGCCCTGAGCATGCTCGAGGAGGTCTTCGAGGTCGCCGACCGGGCCTGGCGCGGCATCGGACGCATCCCCGCCAGCGGCTGGCGGCTGTCCGACGCCTACCGCGCCTACGACGCCGAGCACCGCTTCGACGTCGGGGGCATCCGCACCGAGGAGCCCGCGGTGTGCCGTGCGGGCGAGGTCCTCCAGGGGCTGATCAAGCCCACCGAGTGCTCCGCGTTCGGCACCACCTGCACCCCGCGCACCCCGCTCGGCGCCACCATGGTGTCCAGCGAGGGCGCCTGCGCCGCCTACTACCTGTACCGCCGGATGACCGGACAGGCCTCACCGGGCGCCCCGGCGCCTCAGGGCTCCCGCATCCCGCAGGAGGAGATGAACCCCGTTGGCTGAACTGGCTTCCGCGGCGCCCGACGCCCCCGTCGACCCGGCGAACTGGACCTGCCCCGCCCCCCTGCGCGACCAGCCGGTCGTGGTGATGGGCCACGGTGGAGGCGGCGCCCTGTCCGCCGAACTGATCCAGGACGTCTTCGCCCCGGCCTACGGCAACCCCGTCCTCGCCGCCATGGGCGACTCCGCCGTCCTCCACCTCGGCGGCGCCCGGCTGGCGTTCTCCACCGACTCCTACGTCGTCAGGCCGCTGTTCTTCCCGGGCGGCAGCCTCGGCGACCTGGCGGTCAACGGCACCGTCAACGACCTGGCGATGAGCGGCGCCCGGCCCGCCTACCTCTCCGCCGCCTTCGTGCTGGAGGAGGGCGTGGAGCTGACCGTGGTCGACCGGATCGCGCGCGCCATGGGCGCGGCCGCCGAAGCCGCGGGAGTCACCGTGGCCACCGGCGACACCAAGGTGGTGGAGGCCGGACACGGCGACGGCGTGTACGTCACCACCGCCGGGGTCGGTGTCGTCCCCGAGGGAGTGGACATCCGCCCGCAGCGGGCCCGGGCGGGCGACGCCGTCATCGTCAGCGGCCCGATCGGCCTGCACGGCGTGGCCATCATGAGCGTCCGGGAGGGCCTGGAGTTCGGCGTCGAGGTCGCCAGCGACACGGCGCCCCTGGGTGACCTGGTGGCCGCCATGCTGGCCGTCACCCCGGACATCCACGTGCTGCGCGACCCCACCCGGGGCGGTCTCGGCGCCTCCCTCAACGAGATCGCCCGCGCCTCCGGCACCGGAGTCCGGCTGCGTGAACGCGCCATCCCCGTCCCCGAGGCGGTCTCGAACGCCTGCGGATTCCTGGGCCTCGACCCGCTGTACGTCGCCAACGAGGGCAGGCTCGTCGCCTTCGTGCCGCCCACCGAGGCCGAGGCCGTCCTGGAGGCGATGCGTGCCCACCCGCAGGGCGGCGGAGCCGTGCTCATCGGAGAGTGCGTCGCCGACCATCCCGGCATGGTGGTCGTCGCCACCGGCCTCGGCGGCACCCGGGTCGTCGACCTGCCCCTGGGGGAGCAACTGCCACGCATCTGCTGACCGTGGGGACGGACGGCCCCGCCGGTGCGTCGTGCACCGGCGGGGCCGTCCGGTCGCCTGGCGGCCCGTCAGGGCGCGGGCGACGGCGCGGGCTCGATGGCGGTGATCTCCAACTCCCGCCCACTGCGCAGGTCCCGCGACGGACGGTCGCAGTGCGGGCACCAGAAGAACGGGGGCATGCCGACCGGGAACTCCGTGTCGCACGGGACGCAGTAGGCGTGCGCGGTCACCTGCTCGACGACGAGCCGGGCCCCGGCCAGGGCGGTGCCCTCCCGGGCGACCTCGAAGGCGAAGCTCAGCGCGTCGGGTACGACCCCGGCCAGCTCGCCCACCCGCACCGTCACCACGGAGACGGCGCCCGTCCCCTCGGCCCGGGCGGCCTCGTCGGCCTGTTCCACGATGGCGGTCGCGATCGACAACTCGTGCACGTCGGTCACCTCCGATCGGCCAGTTCCGCTCGGTCAATTCCGCGCGGTCAGTTCTGTTCGGTCAGTTCCGCGAAGAACTGCTCGACGGCGGGCCACACCCGGCCCCCGCCGGACATGCCACGCCACTCGCGGCGGACCACGGCCACCATCCGGAAGCAGTCGTCGACGGGCACGATCCAGTGGTGGTCCAGGCCCTGGACGGTGTTGACGAGCAGCGCCTCCACATCGGGCTCCATGGAGGCGAGTTCGGGGATCCGGGTGGTCAACCGCCGCCAGGCCGCCGCGTCCACCTCCCACCGCATGGCACCCGCCGGGCTCGGCCCCTCCGCGGTGACCGTGCCGTCGGCGCGCGGTACGAAGAAGACCAGACCGACCGGCACTCCCAGCGCCGCCGTGTCGACGCGCGGAAGCCGCACCCGGCGCCGGGGGACGAGCCGGTAGTGCCCGCCGCCCGACCCGTCCTCGGCGAAGAGCACCGAACAGGGGCGGCAGGCGCACCGCACCTCGGCCTCGGCGGTGTCGTAGAGGTGGCGGTGGTCCTCGGGCACCGGCGCGGCGCACAGATCGCACACCTCGCCCGGTGCCGCGGAGGCCCGGCCGGCCGAGGAGCGGATGAGGCGGGCCAGCGCTCCGTCCCCGGTCACCGTGGCTCCTGCGAGCGTGGCGCACCCCGGCGCGCGAGTGTCTCCAGGGGGACGAACGCGGGAGCCGTCCGCCGCTCGGACGCGCCGGGCACCGCCTCCACCGCCGCCACTTCCGGAGCGGCGGCGAGCACGGCCGCACGGACGGCGCCGGTCACGTCGTCCGTGGCGCCGCCGCACCCGGAACCGCACCCGCCGCCGCCCGTGGTCACCCGCACCCGGGCCACCTGTTCCTCCAGGCCCATCCACTCGACGTCGCCGCCGCGCTCCCGTACGGCCGGGCGCAGCCGTTCGACGGCGCGCGCCGCCCGGCGCTCGGCCGGCTCGGGGTGGATCTCGTGCAGGACCAGCAGGTGCCCCACCAACTCGTCCTCGGCCAGACGCGCCGTCAGTTCACCGTCCGCGCGGTCGAGGACGCGGCCCAGCGCCTCGCCGTAGACCTCGGTCAGCAGCCGCACCGCCTCCAGGGCGGACCGCACGGCCGGCCCCGGAGCGGACTCGAGCCCCGCGAGGAGTTCGTCGAGCCGGGCGAGCCGCGCCTCCACGTCCGGGTCCGCGAGCCGGCCGGACCGGGCGTCCTGCTCCGTGTCAGGCATGTTCGGCTCCGTAGGTGGGGGTGTGGGTGGTGGTGAGGGTTTTGCCGTTGCCGAGGTACATGTGGACGCCGCAGGGGAGGCAGGGGTCGAAGCTGCGGACGGTGCGCATGATGTCGACGCCTTTGAAGGTGTCGGGGTCGTTTTCTTCGAAGATGGGCTGGCCTTGGACGGCGTCTTCGTAGGGGCCGGGCCGTAGGGGTCGCGGGGGCTGGCGTTCCAGGGGGTGGGTGGGTAGGGGTGGTAGTTGGCGATTTTCTTGTCTTTGATGACGAGGTGGTGGGAGA